>NZ_JAWOWA010000007.1:0-235904 GCF_033340195.1 Vibrio sp. 1457 | reverse complement strand
GGAAACCTATAAACAGGTTTCCGATTGTCTCTCATCAGAAGGATCGGTCAACTGATCCTTATCTGATCTACATTGCCGCAACTTGCGGGCATTTTTTGTTGTTAGAGATACAGTTCTATTAATACGCTTATTCTTTATCGAGTAAATCGAGGAAGAAGGCATACTCTAGCGCATCTTCTTTTAAGCGCTTAAATCGACCAGATGCGCCGCCGTGTCCGGCTTCCATATCGGTTTTGAACAACAAAACGTTATCGTCTGTCTTCATTTCACGAAGTTTGGCGACCCACTTCATTGGTTCAAAGTACTGTACTTGAGAGTCGTGCAAGCCAGTCGTTACCAACATGTTCGGGTAGTTTTGCGCCTTGATGTTGTCGTAAGGCGAGTAACTCAACATATAGTCATAGTATGTTTTGTTATTTGGGTTACCCCATTCATCATACTCATTGGTGGTCAATGGAATTGATTCATCGAGCATAGTGGTTACCACGTCCACAAACGGAACATGTGCACCGATACCGCGGTACAGTTCTGGTGCTTGGTTGATGATAGCCCCCATTAAGAGACCTCCTGCAGAGCCACCAACAGCGAAGACTTTATCTTTCGCGCCGTAGCCTTGTTCAACCAAACCTTTAGTCACATCAATAAAGTCGTTGAATGTGTTTTGCTTGCTTAGTTTTTTACCGTCTTCATACCAAGGGCGGCCAAGCATTTCAGATCCACGAATATGAGCAATGGCGTAAACAAAGCCGCGATCCAATAGACTCAAACGTGTCGAGCGGAAAGTTGGCTCAATGGTTGCGCCATAAGATCCATAACCATATTGGTAGAGTGGATTCGTACCATCTTTCTTAAATAAGTCTTTACGATACACCAAAGAAACGGGTACTTCTTTACCGTCACGGGCTGTGACCATGATGCGTTCCGATTGGTAATTGTCAGGATTAAAATCACCAAGTATAGGTGTTTGCTTCATGATTTCTGACCCGCCCGTTTTTAGATCGAAATCGTAGTAGGTTCCTGGAGTGGTTAAACTGCTGTAATAAATACGAACTTTTTCGTTATCCAGCTCTAGGTTACCTGTCAAATAGGCAGCAAACGCATCGTCATTAAATGTGAGGGGGAATTCTTTTCCTGTTGAAAGCTGACGTACAGTGACGCTTGCTAGGCCGTTAGAGCGCTGCTCATAGACGATGTGATCATCGAATAACTCGAAGTCGACAAGTTGAGTGTTGTCGTCTGCGGCAATCACATCTTGCCATTTAGAGCGGTCACGCATGTCATTTTGATGAACTTTCATCAAACGGAAGTTGACGGCTTGATAGTTAGTATAAATGTAGTACCAATCGCCTAGCTTAGAAATACTGTATTCAATGCCATCTTCACGAGGATAGAACGGTTTCGCCTTTGCTTTAGGGTTGTTCGCATCAATGATAGAGACCCCACTGGTTTCTGTACTCGAATGCCAGATATAAATATCTTCGCCATCTTTGCTTTTGCTTAGTGAGGTGTAATAGGCGCTGTCGGTTTCCTCAAAAATCAGCTCATCGCTGCTTTGTGGTGTGCCCAATACATGACGATAAACTTGGTAGCCCAATAAGGTCTGTGGATCTTTTTTGATGTAGTAAAAGGCGTTGTTATCGTTCTGCCATGCGACAGCGCTTGAGGCCCCTTCGATTTCATCTTGTAGGTAATTGCCTGTTGTCAGGTCTTTGATCTTAAGGGTGTACACGCGGCGGCTTAATGTGTCTTCGCCATACGCCAATAAGTTTTCATTCGGACTAACGTATAGGCCGCCGATACTGAAAAATTCATGTTCTTTTGCTAGTTCATTGACATCTAAAATGATTTGTTTGTCTTTGCCTGCAAAGTCTTTAGCTCGCAAATGGACTTCGTACTCGTTATCTCCGGTCACTTCACTGGAGTAGAAATAGTTGCCTTTACGAACCGGTACTGAGTTGTCGTCTTTTGCGATGCGCCCTTTAATTTCTTCAAATAGCGTATCTTGAAGTGTTTCAGTGTGCTTTAGAACGGTTTCTGCGTACTGATTTTCTTTCTCTAGGTGCTGTAAAATTTCAGGGTCTTTACGTTCGTCGTCACGCATCCAGTAGTAGTTATCAACGCGGGTATCGCCATGAATAGTCATCGAGTGAGGGACTTTTTTCGCAACCGGAGCTTGAGTTTGTTGAGCAACGATCTGTGTTTGGGAGTATTGAGTCATGCTGGGGATTCCTTGATTGCTGCATCCGGCGACAAGCGCGACCGAGACGGCCAACGTAGTTAAAGTGAAACGCATCTGATTTTATCCTTATTGTACACCCAAGTGGCCTCATCCTGAGGGCTGGGCTTTCATTTTGTTAGTGGTTTTCAGTTGTCCATTCTTTGTTATGGGGTATACCGAAAAAGTGAGAATCCTCAATATTTCGAGTTGGATACTCAATTTGAAGGGCGCTGAAAACACATTGTGTAAGCAGCTGTTATTTTTAACAAATATCAATTCGAAAGTTAAATCATTCTCATCGGGAAATCGATATAGTGTGATATGAAAAAAGGGACACACTTGTTGAGTGTGTCCCTTTTGGATTTTGAAAGTAAGCTGATAATGATCAGATAACTTGCGGTACTTCGTTTGAGTGATTGTGTGCTCGATTCACCCACATTAACCCAAGCATTGCAATTACCGACATTGCCATCATCAAAATGCCCAAAGGCATCTGGTTATGCGCTGGAAATAGTGACGCGAGCAAAGTTGCGACACCTGCCCCCAAGTTTTGCATGCCACCCAATGTCGCGCCTGCTGTTCCTGCATGGTATGGGAATGGCGCAATCGCTCCAGTTGTTGCTGCTGGGAAGAGAATACCTGCACCCAAAAAGTACACGGTTGCGCCTCCAACCAGCGTTAATGCAGTGGTTAAACCAAACAAGCCTGGGATGAGCACAATAGCAGAGCCCACAAAAATAGAGACCAAGCCTACATTTAAAGCACGACGCTCAGAGCGACGTCTTGCGATGTAGCTAGATAAGCCTGCACCCACCAAGTAACCTGGGATCGGCAATATAAACAGCAAACTTACCGTTGTTGCTGGTAATTCTAATACCCCACCTAACAACACCCCAGCCGCCGCTTCGAATACACCCACACCAGCGAATGTTGCAACCAGGCAAATCAAAAAGCCTTGAAAGCGACGGTCAGACAAAACGTGTTTGTAGCTTTTGGCTACTGGTTCGAATTTGCGTTTCTCTTTTGGTAGCGTCTCCATCATGCTTGTCATCATGGTGATCACAACCGCGATAGCAAATAGCGCTAAGAACAAGTAGCTCGACCGCCATCCGAAAGCTTCTGTTAGGTAACCGCCTAATACTGGTGCCATTAATGGTGAGAAAATCACACACATGCTAATTAAGCTGTTTGCTCTGTGTAGATCAGAGCCTTCAAAGCAATCGCGAGTCAGAGTGCGTGACATCGCACCGCCGCAGCCAATACCTAAGCCTTGGATAAAGCTACCAATCAAGAACCATTCAAATTGATGTGCAAATAATGCTACCAGTGTACCCACGATGTAGATAAGCAGCCCGACGATGATGATCGGTTTGCGTCCCAAGCGGTCCGATAGTGTGCCATACGCAAATTGCGACAAGCCATATGGGATTAGGTAACAAGCCATCACAGCTTGAAGTGATGACGCAGATACCAAAAACTCGCCCGCCATATGACCGATTGAAGGCACGTACATTGTCTGGGTCATTTGACCCACGGCAGTCAATATAGCGATTAAAAAGGTAAGTTTCGCTAATGGAAACGAAGCAGACATTTGCGTATCTCTCCAAAAAATTTAAGACGTAAAAACCCTTAGCGCTCTTTTATAGAGTGCCAACTGAATTCTTGTGTTGCGGGGGTATTTGCGCGAGATAATAGTGCTTGCTTGTATAATTAGCAATCGAAAAGTGTGAAGTTGAGCAAGATAAAAATCTATGATTTCAATTAGAAAAACTAATCCGATTTTGCTTTCAAAAAGAGATGCATTTCTTTGTCTAATTAAGTTAAATCTTTTACTTTTCGTGAATAGAATGAGCCTTATAGGTAACTGGTTTTAATGGTTAAAGTGCAAAAATAAAGCGTCTGCTCGGTTGATCTGAGTTCAAGATGAAACGAGTGAATAAAAGGTGGAGGAAGGCATCAGAAAGAAAAGGGAGCCGAAGCTCCCTTAGAAATGATTATGTCTATTCGCGCTCAGATGCGTATGCGTAAAGCATTTCTAGTGCGATGGTTGCTCCCGCTAGTGCGGTAACATCACTGTGGTCGTATGGAGGCGATACTTCGACAACATCCATACCCACGATATTCATGCCGGCTAAACCACGAATAATTTTCAGCGCTTTGTCTGAGTTCAAGCCACCACAAACTGGTGTACCAGTTCCCGGTGCGAAGGCCGGGTCTAAGCAGTCGATGTCAAAAGTGACATATACTGGCTTGTCTGCGACGGTGCGACGAATTTCTTCTAGGATCTCGTTCACCGACATGTCATTCGCTTGCATCGCATTAATCACATTGAAGCCGTGATCTTGCTGTTTGTACTCCGTACGAATGCCGATTTGTATTGAGTTCTTTGCTGAGATCAAACCTTCTTTCGGCGCATGGTAGAACATCGTACCGTGGTCGTATGAACTGCCATTTGCATAGGTGTCCGTATGAGCATCAAAGTGAATCAACGCCATTTGGCCATGATGCTTCGCATAGGCACGTAGGATAGGTAGCGTGATGAAGTGGTCACCGCCCAATCCCAACATGGTTTTACCACTTTTTAGAATTTCACTGGTTGCCGCTTCAAGGCGGTAAGTAAAATCTTCCGCATCACCGCAATCGAACACGAGATCACCTGCGTCGATCACTTTCAGTTTATCCAATACGTTGAAGCTCCACGGGAACTTCTTACCTTCCCATGCCAAGTTGACTGAGGCACGGCGAATTGCATCTGGACCCATACGCGCACCTGGACGACCAGATGTTGCCATGTCCAGAGGGACTCCCAACACCACAACGTCTGCGTCTGCCGATACCGGGTTACGAATGTACGGCAGACGTAAAAACGACATAGAGTTGGAGTAAAGCGAATAATCAGTTTTAGTAAACAAATCATTCATATCAGAAGTCCTCTAAATAGGTGTATCCTGCTAGACCTTGTTCTAGTTCTGCTAGGATTTGTGTTTGTTCATTGGCTTCAACTCGCTGTGAAACCAATTGTTTATAATTGTCACGAATCGCATCCACGTCGATATGAACGTAGCGCATCATGTCTTCTACACTATCACCTTCGTTGATGTAACTGATCTCAAATTGACCGTGTTCATCAACATTGACTACAGCACTGTGGGTATCACCAAATAGGTTGTGCATGTCACCAAGGATTTCTTGGTATGCGCCTACTAGAAAAAAGCCCATTAGGTACGGTTTGTCTTTGCTCCAAGCTGGTACAGGTAGCGTGCTCTCGATGCCTTGACCATCAACGTAGTGATCGATCGCGCCATCAGAGTCACATGTGATGTCCAACATCACTGCACGACGCTCTTCCGCCTCGCCCAGACCAGAAAGTGGCAGAACAGGGAACACCTGATCAATACCCCAAGCATCTGGTAGAGATTGGAAGAGAGAGAAGTTCACGAAGAACTTATCCGCAAGACGTTCGCTCAACTCGTCCAGAATCGGACGGTGGAAGCGATTCTTAGTGCTCATCTTGCGGCTTAATTCGAAGTAAATGCGCAGTGACAATTGTTCTGCCCACGCACGTTGCTCCAAGTTAAGCACGCCTGTAGCAAATTGAGAGTGCACTTCTGCCAAATCACTTTGGGTATCATTGTAAATCTCAATTAACGCACGAGCGTCTGTACCATCTTGTAAGTTTTCCCAGTTTCGCCACATGTTTTGTAGCAAAAGCGGAGCGTCATCATCAAGCTCATGTACTTCTTCCGGTAGGTACGATTCGGTACCAATTACGTTAGAAATCAATACAGCGTGGTGCGCTGTTAGCGAGCGACCCGATTCCGAAATGATCACTGGCATTGGTTGTTCGTATTGCAGACACACATCGCCCACTGTGTTGACGATATTACGTGCGTATTCTGCAAGTCCGTAGTTCATCGAATTCGATGATTGGCTGCGTGTGCCGTCATAATCCACTGCCAAGCCGCCGCCCACATCGAAGTACTCGATGTTTGCACCGAGTGCGCGTAGTTCGCAGTAGAAACGTGCAGACTCGTTCACACCATTGCGTACATCACGGATGTTTGCCATCTGTGAACCAAGGTGGAAGTGAACCAGTTGCATCGCGTCTAGGTTGCCTTCGCGTTTAAGACGTTCAATAACGCTAAGCACTTGCGATGCTGATAAACCAAACTTCGATTTTTCACCGCCACTTGCTTGCCATTTCCCTGCGCCTTGAGAGGCGAGGCGAATGCGTAAACCAAGGCGCGGTTTTACGCCCAAACTTTTCGCTTCTTCTAGTACCAGATCCAGCTCAGAAAGCTTCTCTAGTACGATGAATACTTTGTGACCCAGCTTTTCACCGATCAGTGCAAGACGCACATACTCACGGTCTTTGTAGCCATTACACACGATTACGGAGCTACCTTGTTGAGCCAATGCAAGTACCGCCAACAATTCTGGCTTGCTACCCGCTTCAAGACCAAGCTGCTTGGTTTCTAGTTGAGCTTGGCTCGCTAGAATTTCATCCACCACTTCACGTTGTTGGTTTACTTTAATTGGGTACACCAACAAGTATTTGTTTGGATATTGGTATTCTTCAATTGCTTGGTTGAATGCGTGGCAAATACCATGCACACGTTGGTGCACGATTTGCGGGAAGCGTACTAATACAGGCAGATTTAACTGCTTCGCTTCTAGCTCATTTACAATAGCGCTGAAAGGGATTTGATGTGCACGATCACTACGTGGTGATACATATACTTCGCCTTGGTCATCAATGCCGTAGAAACCTTGGCTCCAGTAGTGAACGTTGTAGTCCGCGCGGATGCGGTCTAATTTAGTTGCTTTTTCCAACTCGATTCTCACAAAAATGTACTTAACTCCTTAATTAATTAGAAGGAAAAGTACAAAAAAGCAAATCATGAGGTATTTACCTCATACCCTGACACGAACTCCGTGTGCGCGCATTAACGGATAAAAGGGCCCTTGAGTCTAATGATTAAAATCTATCATCTCGATTATGATTTGTTGTCGTCGCTACGTGTGAATATTTGTTTACCGAAGCGTCCATTCTGCTGTTATAGTTGGTCTGACCAGTAAGGATTCGGTCATGAAGCATCTCACTAAAATAAGGACATATTTTGCAGCTGCACAGAATTCAGGGGTACATTCAGACCATGTATCTCGCCGAATATCCCGATAGATTATTGTTGCTTGATGGTGCCAGTCGAGCAGACATTCCTCATCTTAAAGACTTTATTGAACATCAACTCCATCGTCCTTTTTCTGATCTAAAGTTGGTTGTTGTGACCCACATGCATCCAGACCATGCTGGTGGTGCGCACAAACTACGTGACTTAACAGGATGCAAGCTATTGGCCGCAAAGCGAGAGAACCAGTGGTATAGCGGTGTAGACGGTTGGCTAATGCATTTGACCGATTTGATGTTAGCACGCTGGATGGCGAATCGGATGCGTAAACCAAAGCAAAACCTGTGGTATTCCCGCAAGCTAAAGCCAGATATTGAACTTATTGATGGAGAGTTTATTCCTGGATTTGATGATTGGCAGGTGCTAGAAACACTAGGGCATACCGACCGAGATCTGTCGGTTTATCATTCTGAACAAGATGTACTGTATGTGGCGGATTTAATGGTGCAGGTGAAACAGCATCTGATTGCGCCGTTTCCCATATTTCATCCGAATCAATATCGGCAATCATTAAAGCGTGTGTTTGAGATGAATCCGCAATGTTTGCTTTTGGCACATGGGGGAGAGGTGACTTTGGATGAAAAAGCGTATCAGCACATTTTGAATACAGCGCCGACTAAGCCAATGACGCACTGGCGAGTGACAAAAGTTAAAGCGAAGGGATTGTTGTTTGCGTTATTTCGTAGGAAGTAGGCTAAGATAAAGCCAGACGAGTGATGCTCAACAAAAACGTTCGATCACTCATCTGAAGCTACGGGGTTAAGATGCCAATAAGTGAGATTGGCTAGGATCAACCAGCACTTTGTCTGTCATACCCTGACGACCTAACAACATCATGTAAGTCATTTTTTCACGGTTAGTCAACGTAATGTCGATTGGCCATTGTTGGTCGCCCATACGCAGCATCGTTGTGATCACGCAGCGGTGCTCAAAAGTACCGTTAGAAGATTTAACCTTACGGTTTGCTTTTAGTTTCGCTGTGCAGCGAACCACTTGTTCTAAATGGTATACATCTGGGTGCAAATCGAATGCAACATAAGACTGACCATCTTTTTCAAAGCAATCAATATTGTCTACATGTAATGAAGAGGTTTGAGCGCCTGTATCAATACGCGCTTCAAGGTGAGTAATCCCTAACTCTGGCAAGCAAATAGCTTCGGCATTCCCAATGATCATTTTCTGATTCATAGTGTCATCCTAGCGACGAGTAACAAGAGAGCCGGTTTTTGGCTCTCTTGTGCGTTAAACAAAAATCAACCTTTACCGCGAGTACGGTTTGAATTTGGCTTAGCGTTTTTCTCGATAAAATCGAAGATCATACCTGCAATGTTTTTACCCGTTGCTAGTTCGATGCCTTCTAGACCAGGGGAAGAGTTCACTTCCATTACCACTGGGCCATTTTTAGATTGAAGGATATCCACACCACAAAGGTTCAAGCCCATCACTTTCGCTGCATTTACAGCGGTCGCACGCTCTTCTTTGCTCAAACGCACGAGTTGTGCAGAGCCACCACGGTGAAGGTTAGAACGGAACTCGCCTTCTTTTGCTTGGCGCTTCATTGCGGCAATCACCTTATTTCCGACAACAAAACAACGGATGTCCGCGCCTTTTGCTTCTTCGATAAATTCTTGCACCATGATGTTAGCTTTCAAACCCATGAAAGCTTCAATCACGCTTTCTGCCGCTTTATTTGTTTCAGCAAGTACAACACCAATGCCTTGAGTGCCTTCTAGCAATTTAATTACTAGAGGTGCGCCACCAACGTTTTTGATCACGTCCTGAATGTTGTCAGGATGGTGAGCAAAGCCAGTGCGTGGCAAACCGATGCCTTTACGTGATAGCAGTTGCAATGAGCGCAACTTGTCACGAGAGCGGCTGATCGCGACAGATTCGTTGACACAAAATGTACCCATCATTTCAAACTGACGTACAACAGCAGTGCCGTAAAACGTAATAGATGCCCCAATACGTGGAATAACAGCATCGTATTGCGGTAATTCTTCACCCTTGTAGCGGATCTTAGGGTTGTTGCTCGTAATGTCCATATAACAGTGAAGCGTGTCGATCACATCGATTTGATGCCCACGTTCTTCACCCGCCTGTTTTAGGCGCATGGTTGAATATAAATTCTCATTACGAGAGAGAATAGCAATACGCATGGCAATTCCTTAGTAAGTCAGTACCAAATTAAAATATAAGTATAGAGCATAGAATGCAGTAGGCAGGTGATCATGTTATGACATAACCTACTTACTTCAACGATTTAGAATTGTGGTTGAACAACCACGTCGTCAGAGGTGCGCACCTTAGGGCGTTTTTTTGTGAGATGAAAACGAAAAAGCATCGTCGACACGACAAAAATATTTTATCGAACGCTCACGCCTTGCGGTATGAGACTGTCAAGGGTGAGATAAATAAAATTGAGCAAAAATTTCATCGCTTTGTCACGAATTATCGCTTAAAAAAGCGGCCAATTTGACCGCTGTTTTTAGCTGTTTTGATAGTGACTTAAAAAAAGTTCCGCCGTTTGGGTAGCTAACAGCCTAGATTCTTCATTCGACAAAGAGGGGCGAATTCCCATTAACTGCGGCCAGAATGCACTGCCTTTAAGTAAGTTGTGCAATTGAGTGCTTGCTATATGTACATCATCAATTTGCAAAGCGCCACTGTTCGATTTCTCCGTAAGCCAGCGGTACAGGGCGGTTTCCTGTTTCGACATTTGTTCTGCTTGTTCTTTGAGATCTTCTGGCTTAAATAAGAAGTGCCCAAATGCCACTTTTGCCAGCTCAATATAGTTTGGTTCCGTCACCACAATGATCTCGCTGTAGAGTAATTCAATCAATTGATCTTTGAGTGGCAGAGTGGCCAAGCGTTTAATATCGCTTTCCATCATTGACGAACGCCAAAGCTCAGTCAGCAACTCCGTCACGATCGCTTCCTTAGAAGGGAAGTGATTATAGACCGTGCGCTTAGAGACTTGTGCGATTGCAGAGAGCTTATCCATGCTGGTGTTTTGCACCCCAAACTCTTGGAACGCTTGCCTTGCCGCGCACAAGATGGCTTCTCTTTTGGTTTCGCTACGACTTTTTCTTTTTACATTCATAAGCTTGCTAAGTTAAGAAGATCATTCCTTGATCTATTTTACACTAAGTAGTTTACTTTTGATAATTAGAATGTAAACTGCACCGTGTAGTTTACTTTTGTTCGGGTTAACTTTTTATGAAAAAAACTTTGCTAGCCACAGTAGGAGCGTTCGCGATGGGTACATCCATGATTTCTTGTTCTAATGTTGATACTGAAAAAGCGCCAACATACCCGGACAAATTTGCAAATACAGAGTTGGAATACAAAAGCGGTTTGGGCGACATGTTCGAAATCATGAAAGCGTATTTTACGACTGGGCGCCTTAACCCAACACCAACGATTGAAATTCCAGTGCATGCGATCACAGCGCAGCAACTGTTAGAAGAGCAAGATGACGTCATCTATCGTCTGGGTCACTCAAGCGTATTAATGAAGCTCGATGGAAAACTGGTGATGACCGACCCTGTATTCAGTGATCGCGCGTCTCCTGTGAAATGGGCTGGGCCAAAACGTTTTCACAAAACTCCCATCACGATAGAAAATTTGCCAACTATCGATGTGGTGGTGATCAGTCATGACCATTACGATCACCTAGATAAAGCTTCTATTAAAGTGCTAGGCGACAAGGTGGGCACTTTCTTGGTGCCGTTAAAAGTTGGCCAATTACTGGTGAATTGGGGTGTACCCAAAGAGAAAGTGATCGAACTAGACTGGTGGGAGTCACACTCTGTTGACGGCATTGAATATACACTAACTCCGACTCAGCATTTTTCTGGTCGAGGTTTGACAGACCGCGATACGACGCTGTGGGGCAGTTGGGTTATCAATGCACAACAACACAAAGTGTTCTTCAGTGGTGACTCTGGTTACTTCAATGGCTTTAAAGAGATTGGCGAAAAGTACGGTCCGTTTGACTTCACCATGATTGAAACAGGTGCGTACAATGAACTCTGGTCAGACATTCACATGTTCCCAGAGCAAAGCGTTCAAGCACACATCGATGTGCAGGGCAAAGTGATGATGCCGATCCATAACAGCACGTTTGATTTATCAATGCACGATTGGAATGAGCCAATGCAACGCGCGTTAGATATTAGTGAAGAGCGCGGTGTAACGTTAGTGAGCCCTGAGATTGGTCAACGCTTGGCGATTGCGGAGCCTCAGCCTGCTCAGGCATGGTGGCAATAATTGCTGAGCTAAACAGTCAAACACCAGAATAGTTAAGTCACTTATCAGTAGTTACTATTAGTAGTTATGTGGTCAGGGATAAGGATAAAGGTGCGATGAAAGCAAAGTGGACGTTGTTACTTACATTAAGCATTCTGCCTACCTTTGCACTAGCAGGGGTAGAGCAAGATATCTCGACGTTGATAAAACGAGTTGAGCAATCCTCTTGCACCTTTATCCGCAACGGCAAGGCGTACACTAATCAAGAAGCGGCAGAACACATGCGCAATAAATGGGATTACGCCAAAGATGACGTTGATTCCGTGGATGTGTTTATAAAAGAGGTCGCGTCAAAGAGCTGGTTATCTGGCAAACCATATTGGGTAGATTGCCAAGACAAACGCATTACCAGCGAAGAGTGGCTAACATCATTGATGCGCACCACCGATCACATCCAATAACACTTCTTTGATGGTCTGATAGCGCAGAGGTAGAGCACGACTGCGCTTACGAACTAGAAATAGCTCTTCACATACAGTGTTTTTCAGTTGAGCAATGTATAACGTGTCTTTTAGCGGAAAATTGTCGACCGCACTTTGAGGCAGCACGGTGAAGCCAAGTCCTTTGCTGACAGGTAGCAAAATTTGGCTCAATTGATTTACGTAGCCGGATAATGGTAAATCGCTCATCTTAATTTCTTGGAGCTGTGGTTCTTCACACTGGTCAAAAAACAGCGTCATGTAATGCTCGGCATCAGGGTGGCTAATGACACCACAGTCATGCAAGAGTTGTGGCGTTATCTGCTTATTTTTATAATGCTTTGGCAGAACCAAGCACAACCTCTCTTTACCAATTCGCTCACTGTGAAACAGACCTTTGTTGGGAACATCAGTCACGATACCAATATCGATGTGCCCTTGCGTTATGGCGTTGAGAATAGATTGATTTGGCGCGGCTTCTAAATGTAACGATAAGCTCGGGTGCTGTTTTTGCTTCTCCAAAATGGGCCCATACAACATTAACGCCATTGCACCAGAACAAGCCAGTTTACAGTGGCCTGAAAACGCATCATCAAAACTGAGCTCTTCGAGCAGCTTCTTCTCTCTATCTTCTAACTCGAGCGCATATGCGTAGACAATCCTGCCTTGTTCGGTTAATTCGAAGCTTTTGTTTTCGCGCTTGATCAAGGCATGCTGACAACTTTGCTCTAATTTTTTGATGTGTTGGCTGACGCCAGGCTGAGTCATAAAAAGTTTTTCTGCCGTTTGCGTAAAATGACCGACTTCAATCAATGTCTTAAATGTATGTAACCAAACAGGATTAAGCATAGTGTGTGATTTTCTGAGAGCTTTGTTGGGAGACGTAAAGAAAATGATAGCACGGTGTTTTATGAAAACAGAGAAGACTTAAACGATAAAGATGAATCTTTATCAATACATTACAGACAAAATAAAACCCCGCCTGGTTTCCCAGACGGGGCTTATTCTTTTTCGCAGCAATCCAGCTACTAATAGGTGCTCCCTGCATCTATCCTTGATTGTGGCTAAATCCTTTAACCGAGTTCCTTGTTCATCGCCTTCCTAGCGGTGTCCATTCTTGCCTATCATCCTGACGGGCGAACTCTATCCTAGAGCTTAACTACATCCTTGCTGACAACTCATCCTAAGCTATCAAATCTTCATCCTGAAGATACCCAATCCTTTAGGCTTTTTTCCTGTTCCCGCCAACATCCTGTCGACAAATTGAGTATTGATGTTTTGCTGATTTGACTCAATTAACTTTTCTAAATTATTTTTACTTATTATTTTAAGTGAATTTAAATATTACTTTTAAATCATATGTTTAATGTTTTTTCTGGCATTGCTCTTAGACGTGGTTAATCTATTTGCTTACAACTCTTGTAAGATATCTCGCACAAGTTTGGTGGTGAATGTATTAATGAGCGCTTTTTGTTCCGAGTTCTGTGGATTGAACTGGATCACAATGCGTTAAAAGGGAGACGATAAAGATGAAAGTGAATTGATCTTGAGTAGAGATTTGTTTGAAAAGAAATAAAAAATCTTGCGGTTTTTATAAACAGTATGGTAAATCTGAAATGCCCACCTTGTTAATCCTTATTAAGATTCAATGACAGTATAAGTAGGGAACTTGATTGCCATTTTTCTGTCATATCTGGTGAGTAAGTTAACTGTGTCAGATAGATAATATGCCGTTTGCCAGTAAAAACAGGCTGCAAGAAATCGGTAATTATCATTATGTTGTGAAATTGGTCACGGTTAAATGATTGATTCCCTTATAGATTGAAGGGGATACGACCTTAGACAATAAGCTCCATGAGGAGCGTTACTTATATAAGATGAGGGACTTTACTATGAAAAAGACTAGAAGAGCTCAGCTACATCGTGTGCGTATTCAATACTGGAAAGACACGAAAGACGCCCCAGCTAAAAAATCATAGTTAATTATACCTAAAGGCACGAGCTGGCTGTGGAACGCAGTTTCCCGTTGATTGCCAGCTCAAAAACGCCACAATCACTCCGCGCAACTTCCCAAGCACCCTATTTTTAATATCGCATTCTTCCAAAAATAAAAAAGCCAGTCTTAAGACCAGCTTTCTCTACCATTTACTGAGCTCTGCGTATTACAGGTTGCCCTTTAGTTACAGGTAGTTGGCGTCAACTAGTTCGCCCGCTTGCGCGCTTTTCACTTCTGGGCGTGCTTCTAACCATTTGATAACTTGCGCTTTCTGTTCTTCAGTCGCATTGCCGTAACGGTCAGTAGAACATAGGAAGCCTTCAAACAGTTCTAGACCACCGCCACCGAAGCAAAGACCAAGCTCGTCAATGTAGTCGATAAAGTCATCAACGAATGCATCGTAACGGTCGAAGTCGTTAATGTCTGTTTCACAGCTGATCTCGAAACCTAGGATTGCGAACTCACCTAAGAACAGCTTTTTACGGATACGACGGCTCTTGTTACCGATCTTGTCTAATTTCATGATTATCTCTCGTAGATGATTTGATTTCGTACACCTTATACCTTCTATCACACTTTAGCCCAAGTAAAATCAGAATGAAGCGATACAGTTGGTGATTATGTGACCAGAATTTAATTGCTTCGTTAGCTGTGTTGGTTGGTTTGCAGTATTGTTGAAACACAAGTTTCATATGTTTTAAGCACTTTTGTCATTTTTCTTATCCAAACTTCTTGCCGTTCAACTAATCACTTATTTATTAATTAAACTATAAGATCGGGAAAGTAAAAATGAGCAAGGAAACCTTTGACGCGACGCGTTATAACCAAAGTGAAAACAAACCATTTGAAGAAGTATTAGAAGCGAGCCTATCTCGACGCAGCATTCTGAAAGGTGGTTTAGGTATCAGTGCGATGACAGCGTTTGGTGCTTTCGGATTGGCTGGTTGTAACTCGTCTGACTCAGGGAGTACAGTAAGCAGTGGTTCGGGCGCATCTAAAGCCGTTCTTAACTTTGAATCTATCCCTGGCTCACTCACTGACGCAGTTTCAATTCCACAAGGCTACACCGCACAAGTACTAGTACCTTGGGGAACACCACTTAATGCACAAGGCAGCGCATGGCAAAATGATGGTACCAACACCAGTACCGATCAGTTAAATGCGCTAGGCATGCATCATGACGGCATGCATTTTTTCCCATTGAACGATAGCACTACAGATGGCTTGCTATGTATTAACCACGAGTACATCGACACATCAGCACTGCATCCAAATGGTCCGACGGTTGAAAATGGCGTACGCACCATTGTAGATGAAGTGCGTAAAGAGATTAACGCGCACGGTGTGTCAGTGGTTCGCATTCAACTGGAAGACAACATGTGGAAGTTGGTTGATACCGATCCACTAAACCGTCGTTATACTGGTGCGACCGTCATGGATTTGTCTGGCCCGGTGGCCCACACATCTTTAACTGTCACTCGTTTCTCGCCAGATGGCAGCCAAGCGCGTGGTACGTTAAACAACTGTGGCAACGGCTACACGCCGTGGGGCACGTACTTAACGTGTGAAGAGAACTGGCCAGGTTACTTTGTTAATGCCGGGACTCGTACAGAAGAGCAAGATCGCATTGGTGTCGATGATCAAAGTACACGCTACTTGTGGGAGACATTAGCAGGAAATGCAGAAGAGCGTCTTGATGAGTTCTCTCGCTTTAATGTGGCTCCAACAGGAGCAAGTGCGATGGATGATTACCGTAATGAAGCCAATGGTCACGGTTACATCGTCGAGATTGACCCTTACACGCAAAACTCACGTGCGAAGAAACGTACTGCGCTAGGTCGTTTCCGTCACGAGGGCTGTACTTTCGGTAAGCTTGAAGAAGGCAAACCAGTGGTATTTTATTCTGGCCACGATTCTCGCTTTGAATACCTATACAAATTTGAATCTGCGGCAGCGTGGGATCCAGCAGATGCTAACCCTGATAATCGCTTGGCGATGGGTGACAAGTACATGGACGAAGGCACACTGTACGTGGCGCGCTTCAATGAAGACAGCACAGGTACTTGGTTACCATTAACGCTTGATAGCGTAACAACCGCTGGTGGTACGTTAGCGGATCACTTTGATTCACTGGCTGAAATTATCATCAATACTGCGGGTGCGGCGGATTTAGTTGGGGCAACACCAATGGATCGACCAGAGTGGTGTACGGTTGATCCATTCACGGGTTCAGTATATTTAACATTGACGAACAATACGCGCCGTACAGATGAAACCAATCCTGCGAATCCACGTTTGAATAATAAGTTTGGTCATGTTATTCGTTGGGATGAAGGTGCTTCAGCAACTGACTTTACTTGGGATATCTTCGTGTTTGGCTCTCCGGCAAACGGTGATGCGGACACTAACCGTTCGAGCTTGACCGAGCTTAACCAGTTTGCGAGCCCAGACGGATTAGCGTTTGATGGCCGTGGTATTTTGTGGATTCAGACTGATAACGGCGCAGATGAAGTTACGTCTTACACCAATGATCAAATGTTGGCTGTTGTTCCATCTAAGCTAACAGATGAGAATGGTGATCAAGCTGTGATTGGTGCGGATAATCAAGCTGAATTGAAACGCTTCTTTGTCGGACCAAATGGTTGTGAAGTAACAGGCTTTACCATCAGCCCTGATTACAAATCATTGTTTGTGAATATTCAGCACCCAGGTAACTGGCCATACAGTGAAGATGCAGCCGAAGAAACGCCTGCTGGTGTTTCTGTGCGCCCACGAGCGGCGACAGTGGTTATTCGCCGTGAAGACGGTGGAGAGATTGCAGTTTAATCTCTAAATGAATAAACACCTTAAAATTCAAGCCCTGCAATTGCAGGGCTTGATGGTTTAGGCGAATGCCTAGTTGCACTTTATACCTAGACAACAGGCTTAGCTTTTCAATGAACCGCCTGAAGTACGAATCACGTCTTGATACCAGAAAAAGCTTTTCTTGCGTTTACGTTCTAGCGTTCCTTGCCCATCATCATGACGATCGACATAGATAAAGCCGTAACGTTTGCTCATCTCAGCGGTTGAGTTCGCGACCAAATCGATTGGCCCCCAGCTGGTAAAGCCCATCAACTCAACGCCATCCAGAATCGCTTCGTGTGCTTGCACAAGGTGGTCGTTCAAGTAAGCGATGCGGTAATCATCTTGAATCTCACCGTTTTCGTCGATTTCATCATATGCACCTAAGCCGTTTTCTACGACAAACAGTGGTTTTTGGTAGCGATCGTGAAGGAAGTTAAGCAGAATGCGCAGGCCTTTTGGATCGATCAACCAACCCCACTGGCTCTTTTCAAGGTATGGGTTTGGTACGCTATCGACAATGTTACCCACTTCTTTCTGTTTCGGATCCGCACTTGCACAGCCACTTGCGTAGTAGCTGAATGAGATGAAATCGACACTTGCCGATGCAATTTCTTCTAAGTCGCCTGCTTCCATCTGAATTTCGATGCCGTTTTCACGGAAGTAACGCTTCATGTAGCCTGGGTACTGACCACGCGTTTGTACATCACCGAAGAACAACCACTTGTTGTTTTCATGCATTGCAGCAAGCACGTCATCAGGGTTACAGGTGTATGGGTAGTTGATTGCGCCAAGCAGCATGTTACCAATCTTGCCGTTTGGTACGATTTGCTGACACAGTTTTACCGCTTTTGCGTTTGCGACTAGCTGGTGGTGAATCGCTTGGTAAATATCTTGTTCATTGGCGTCTTCTTGCAAACCAACACCAGTAAATGGTGCGTGTAGAGACATGTTGATTTCGTTGAATGTTAACCACAGCTTCACTTTGTCTTTGTAGCGTTCCAGCACGGTGCGAGCATAACGTTCGAAGAATTCGATGACGCGACGATCGCCCCAACCGCCATAGTTTTCAACCAGTGCGTAAGGCATTTCGTAGTGAGATAAGGTCACGAAAGGTTGGATGTTGTGCTCGGCAAGTTCGTCAAAAATTTTATCGTAGAACGCCAAACCTTCTTCGTTCGGTTCTAACTCGTCCCCGTTCGGGAAGATGCGGCTCCATGCCAAAGAGAGACGCAGACAGTTAAAGCCCATCTCTTTGAACAGCGCGATGTCTTCTGGGTAGCGATTGTAGAAGTCGATCGCCACGTCTTTGATACCCGGTGTACGCTCTTCACGGGTTTGATGCGGACTCAAAATACCGTTTGGCAGCATGTCTGATGTCGATAACCCTTTACCCCCAAGGTTGTACGCCCCTTCTACTTGGTTTGCAGCAATGGCACCGCCCCAAAGAAAATGTTCAGGAAACTTAATCATGTTTCTCACTCTTTATCGTTCGGAAGTTATTCGTCTTATTTGCTTGAGAATAGTGTAGGTCAAGGAGGGATTCTTGTATCGAGATCGTGTTTTTCTCAAACAGCGGGGATGCCTAGTTCTAATGATGATTTTGTAATCAATATCACCTTAGGCTGATTTGAACAATAAAGTGAAAGTCAGCCCATTTTGTTCATTCTTATGCACAGTAATTTGTCCGTTCATATCACGCATATTGTTGGCCGTAATCGCTAAACCCAGCCCCAATCCTTCACCAATTTTCTTTGAGGTTTGGAAGGGTTCGAACATGGATTCAAGCATCTCATCCGACACGCCGCAGCCATTATCACTGATGATCAGTTCGACCTGATTGCTGGTTGGGTTGACGATCAAGCTGAGCTGCGGGTTGGTGGTATGGTTCATTGCGTCTAGCGCATTCGAGACAAGATTACCGAGCACCTGAAGCAGTCGTTGTTCTTCACCCATGATATTAGGTAAATCATGAGGAACGCGCACACGCACATCCACCTTGTCTAATTGGGATTGATAAACGCGTAAGGTCTCTTCGAGTGCGGAGGTAAGAGAAATCGCCTGTAGGCTTTCTGGTTTGTTGTAGGCGAACGTCTTTAACTGACTGGTCATGCTTGCCATGCGATCAATCAGCTTCTGCACCAATACATTGTTGGCTTTCATCATCTCGGTTTCACCGCGTTCCGCTAGTAGCTCGTTCGTGGTGAGCAGGGTGCGCAAGCCCGTCAGTGGCTGATTGAGCTCATGAGTGATCGCGCTCGACATGCGACCCAAAGCGGCCATTTTGCTCGATTCAATTAATTGGCTTTGTGCTTCTTTTAGCGCTTGAGTACGCTCTTCTACCCGCTGCGCCAGTTCTTGGTTGACCTGTTGCAGTGATTGCTCGGCTTTTTTCCGCTTGCTGATGTCGATGATCGTCGCAAGGAAATACTGCTCGCCATGCCAAGGGAAACTGGTTAGCGAGAACAAGACAGGGAAGACGCTTCCGTCACTGCGTCTGGCAATGGTTTCGACCGTGCTGATCTCTGCGAGCTCTTTATGTTTAGGTAAATCCTTGAGCAACTTAAGTGTGGTGGAATTGGGATTGCCTGCGTCGAATAATTCCCAAGCAAAAGCATGTCGATTGACGCTTTCTGGTAAACAGAACAAACGCTTCGCCATTGGGTTGAGATCGAACAGTTGACCTTGTTCATCAATCAATAGCAAACCAACGTGGGTCTTATTGATCATCTGTTTCAAGCGGCGTTGGGACTCTTCCAGCAGGGCTTGAATTCGTTGTTGGTTGATGTGTTTTTGGCGACGTTGTAGACCAATGATGACGAGTAATACAACCAACAAGAGCAGCGTCGCTACGCTCCAACCAATCACGTTGATGGTTTGTTGAATCGGCTTAGAAGGGGTGAGGTAGCTGACGTACCAATTCAAATCATCCAATTTAACGGTGTGCGCAAAGTAGCGTTGCTGGTTGAGCGTCCACACACTGATGTTGGTGTTGTCGTATAAGCGCTGCGTTTCTAACTGAACGGTGTTGCTCGGTTCGTTAAACCAGTCAGCGTTATAGAGCGAGCTACTCGATAGGAAAAAGCGTTGCTGGCGATTTTGCAACGTAATGATGTCTTGGCTAGTAATGGTCTGTTCGGTTAATAAGCTAAGGTTGATTTGCACCACCACAATGCCAGCGATATTCAGACCATTGTAGATAGGGGCTGCAAGATAATACAACGGGCTCGAACCTTTGGTTTTGTTCACCAAGGAAACACCGCCGCCTTGATTGTGAATTTGTTCCACAATGGCTTTTCGGTCAGACAGGCTAAAGCGCTCTTCGATCAAACTTGAGACCAATACTTCGCCAGAGTTAGACAGGATTAGCCAACCTTCCGTATTGGCGGCTTTATCGAGTTGAGTCAGCTGGGTTTGCAACGGCTCGTAATAAGTCAGATTCCCTTTCACAAAAGCGATGGTTTCTGGGTTATTGGTGACGAGGTAAGGTAAGTGGTAGAAACGTTTGAGTGCACGGCGGACTTCACCAATATAGTCGAGCAGTTTTTGCTGAGCTTCAGTTTGAGTTTGTACACTCAACCACTGACGGGCAACCTCTCTGCTGGCGCTATAACAAGACAACATCAGCACTACCGCAATTGCGACCACAAGCCATGTTTTGCCATTCCTTTTGCGCTGCATACTGACTCCATTCAGCTAATGCGTTCTCATCGACAGTCATTAAAGAGTGCGCCTAACTGGTTGGATGTTAAAGACTTGTAAGCAAGAAGTGAGATCTAGCTCCTTTTCTCCTCAGTGGTTTTTGCTACCGTTAATAAAGAGCGATTTCTTTCCCATCCCATAAAGCAGGCAGTAACTCATGGCTTTTGACGACATCCCTAAAATTGCACTTATCGAAGACGATGACATTGTTCGTCAGGCTACCAGCCAATGGCTGCAACTGGCGGGGTTTGATGTGACCGCATTCAGTTTAGGCGAAGAGGGCAAAGCGGCCATTCTTAGCCAAGAATTTGATGCGATTGTCAGTGATGTTCGCCTGCCAGACACCGATGGTTTGTCGATACTAGAAAGCCTGATTGCCAATCACATTCCAACGCCAGTTATTTTGATCACCGGACATGGTGACGTCGATATGGCGGTAGGGGCGTTACAAAACGGTGCGTTCGATTTTATCGAGAAACCTTTTCAACCTGAGCGCTTGTCCCAACGAGTGACCGAAGCGGTAGAGAGCTATCGCGCACAAACGTCTACTCAAGATCGCCAAGAGTACCTATCTAGCGTTAGCGGCTTAGAAGAAGTGTTGATTGGGCGAAGCCGAGTGATGCAACAGCTTAGAGAACAAGTTGCCAAGTTAGCGCGCATTGATACCAATGTGATCATTTACGGTGAAACAGGTTGTGGTAAAGAGCTAGTAGCGACCAGTTTGCACAATGAAAGCCAACGTAGAACCCATCATTTTGTGCCAATCAACTGTGGTGCTATTCCTGAGAATCTGTTTGAAAGTGAGCTGTTTGGGCACGAAGCTGGAGCATTTACTGGAGCGGGTAAAAAGCGCATTGGTAAATTGGAATACGCGGATAAAGGCACCTTATTCTTTGATGAAATCGAGAGTATGCCGCTGTCCATGCAGGTGAAAGTGTTGCGTTCATTACAGGAACATACAGTTGAGCGCGTTGGAGGCAATCAACAGATCTCAGTTGATTTGAGAGTGATCGCCGCCGCGAAAGAAGATCTCAATGATCATGATGAGTTTCGTCAGGATTTGTATTATCGACTCAATGTGGCGCAGATCTATTTGCCACCGCTACGTGAGCGAGAAGAAGACGCGTTGATCTTGTTTGAACACTTTGCTCTGAAAAGTAACCCTGAGAGTCGTCCACTGAGTGAAGCTGATAGAAAGGCCATTCTTGCTTACTCTTGGCCTGGTAACGTACGTGAGCTTAGGAATGTAGCGATGCGTTTTGCATTGGATGAAACCGTCTCCGTGATGGAAATTATCTCCAGTCGACCATCCTCAACAACCGAAGAGACGCATGCGGGCGTGCCGTTGGCGATTCAGCTACATAACTTTGAACGTAAGGTGCTACATGATTCTTTAGTCAGGCATCATGGACGCATCAATGAGGTGATGCAGGAGTTGGATTTACCACGTCGAACCCTTAACCAAAAGATGCAGAAGTTTGGTTTGAATCGCTCCGACTATACTTAGTGCGATTTCTAGCTAATGTAAAATCATTGGCATAACAAACACGTTATGCGCTTTTGGCTGGAGCTGGGACAAACTTATAATTTAGGTCTTTCCCTTCTCCAAACAAGGTAACGAGGTTCCTTCCAGTATGTTTAGAGCTATATAGCGCTTCGTCTGCTTCAGCAAGCGCCTCTTGAAGTGATTGCCCCTCAGATAACTGACTGATACCAAAGCTCATGGTCACTTCAGTTTTAAATGATTGCAAAGCGGTTTCAGTTTCGACCGCAAGGCGAATTTGCTCTGCGAAAATTTTGGCTTGCTGTGCTTTTTCGAGCAAAACAATCATGAACTCGTCACCACCAAATCGCACAATGCAGGCTGACTCAGGAAGATGCTTTTTAAAAATAGTGGAGATCGTTGCCATGACGGAGTCGCCAACCGTGTGACCATAGTGATCATTAATCGCTTTGAACTTGTCTACATCAGTCATAATAATGCTGATTGCTTGGCTTTTTTTATGTGCTTTATTAACCAAGTTTGGAACGATTTCTTCCATGGCTCGACGATTATATAGCCCTGTGAGTGCATCTAAATGAGAGAGATCATTAATGGATTGCACCAAGCGTCCGTTAATTAACCACAGCATACTAAAGCTCAAAGCAACGATCAGGCAGATGCTAAATAAGAAAGTCAGCTGATGGATAAGGCCTGCGACCATAAAGCTTGGTAACTCACCTGAAAAAGTACTCCAAAGCGCCCTAAATCCCATAAAAAAACTAAATCCAAAGAAAGAGTAAGCCATTGCTTTAACAGGGAGCTTTAAGTCCTTTTGGGTACCTTTAAGCATAGCGACACCACTAAAGAAGGTGACGATACAAATATACATGCTCAGATAAATAATACGGCTTTTGATAGAAGGATCATGGAAGGTGAAATAGTAAAATGAACCACTGAAAACAGGTGTTAACAAGGTGAGACAGTGAGCCAATTTTAAAGGGTATTGACGAAAAATGCTTACGCTATATAGCGTAAGCAAGAAGCCGACTAATATGAGAGTGTTGGCTATGACGATGGTCAGCCAGTCTGGCGCAGAGCCTCTAAAGCCAAGTAAAAAAGGGCCTAAACCAATGAACAGTAGTGATATCGAGAAGGTTTTTAAGCCTTTGACTCTACCCTGAGTGTATTGATAACAAAGCAGACTAATAGAGTAAATGCAAGAGAACAGAATAACGATAAAGTTCAGTGTTCTGATGTCTAGATACTGATTATCCATAGGCGACCCATATCAATCTTTCATTCAGGCAACTCCTTTGCCTGATATCAATAAGCGAGCTACATAGTAACTCACTTATTGAGCGATGTCTTATGTTAAATGGCTATTCATTCACCAGCTCGAATTGTTCGGTTTGGTTGGTTTTCGTCGTAAACAGCAGACCAACAATCATCATAAATACGCTAGGCATAATCCAGCTAGCAAAGTCATTGTACAGAGGCATGTAATTACCCATCCACTCATCGGTGGAATCTGGCATGTAACCTAGGATGTGCAGCGCATCAACACAACCAAACGTTAAAGCAGTGAACGCCGTCGCTACCACCATGATTTGTGACATCTTGTTGCGCACTGGTGCCATGACCATCAACGCAATCGCGACTGGGTGAAGCGCCACAACCGCTGGCAATGTGATAGCCAATAGTTGCTCTAGACCTACGTTAGCGATCAAACCTGCCAATACCATGGTCGTGATAACGCAGCCTTTGTAGTTCACTTTGCTGAAAGTGTTGTCGTAGAACTCACTGCCTGCGGTGGTTACGCCGATAGCAGTAGTCAAACACGCCAATACCATCACGGCCCCTAGTAATAGTGAGCCAAATGCGCCGAAGTGGCTAAAGGTGAATGCCGTTAAGATGTCGCCACCGTTACTGAATTCAGAGCCTAAGTATGAGCTTGTTGAGCCAATGTAAGCCAATGAGATGTAAACAAATGCCATGGCAACCGCGTACATTAAAGCAGCAATTAGTGTGTATTTTGCAGTGGCTTTCGGGCTATCCACACCCATGCTGCGAATCGCGCGGAAGATAATCCAACCAAAACCGATAGAACCTAGCGCATCCATGGTCATGTAGCCTTGGGTCAAGCCTTCAGCAAATGCACCAGATAGGTATGGTCCCGTTGCGGCAGTTAGCTCACCTGCAGGAGAAACCAAAGCCGTCACAGACATGATGATCAAGATTGCCATCAAGGCAGGCGTTAAGATCTTGCCTAGGTTGTCGACCAATTTACCCGGATATAGGGCAAATAGAATGGTGATAGCACAGAAGGCAATAGTGAAAGGCACCAAAGCTGCATCACCAAACATTGGCGCAAAGCTAAATTGGTAAGCCACGGTAATTGCACGTGGGATCACGAACGCAGGGCCAATCACGATAAACACCATCACCCAAAAACTGGTCGCCAAAGGTTTAGGTAGGGCAGCGGTTAATTTGTCTGAACCGTTTACGATAGCCACCATCACCAGTGCCATCGCAGGCAGACCTACACCCGTCAAGAGGAAGCCAGACATCCCGCTCAGAAAGTTTTCACCTGCTTGGTAACCCAAAAATGGAGGGAAGATCAGGTTACCCGCGCCTAAGTACATGGCGAAAGTCATGAAGCCCAAAGCGGCGATATTGCGTGCGCTTAACATTGTTATTCCTCTTATGTTTCGCTTGGAAGAAACTGAAAGGAATGGGAGGAGTATGTGGTGTTCCCGTCAGCTTCTTCTCAAGCTGACAGAAAGTTTAGATATAGCCTGTCAGCTCTGAATCAGTTTCAGAGAGAGCAGGAGGATCGCAGCAGCAACGCCAGATGGGCGTTTTAAAGCGAATTGTAATTGCGCAGTTGCTGACATGGGTGATCCTTAAAGACGAAAAAATACCAAGGAATACGTTTGCCTTGGCGTGTTGTTACACTAACGAACATAGGGCCATTGGCACAACCCCGAAGTAGAAAATAAGTTGATACGGTCAATGTTTATTTCTGAACTGGTGGATCGAGCTGCTTTTTAAATTAAAAATTAGAATAAATGACTTTTCATTTTTGTAACATGGCTTTCTTTGCTGTATTTTTGTGCTATTTGTAGTCGTTTAGGCTATAAACCTCAGCTGATAAATTGAGCAGTTTAGAATGATGCGCTTTTTCTTCTTATTGTTAAGACGCTCATTAGTTGCAATTCAATCCAAAATTGCATCGGCAAAATATTGCTTATTAGTGAATCGTGCATTTATTTTGTCTTGATCACATTTTATTAACCTTTTGCGATCTAGGCGTGCAACCTTCTCCTCTTCAATGAGCAAGATCTTGCTCATTACTTTGCTATCAAATCAGCATGATTTTGCTCATTTTTGATGTCTTTCAGCTCTTAGTTCAATAAATACAAAGGGTTAAAAGTTGGCATTTCAATTGCTCTAGGGAATGTGTTGTTAATAAAGGTTTAACATGATGTAAATCCCCAATGGTGAAACGACTACACGGAGAGTAATAATGAAAATGAATAAGCTGGTAAAAGCTTTGGCTGTCGCTGTGACTTCTTTTGGTATTGCTGCTAACGCTGCGGCAGAAGATCGTAGCTATATTCTTGCAACGGCATCGACAGGTGGTACTTACTACCCTGTGGGCGTAGCGTTGGCGACGTTAAGCAAAGTGAAATTGGCACCAAAGCACCACTTCTCCCTTTCTGCAATCAGCTCTGCGGGCTCTGGTGAAAACGTCAAACTGCTGAACGAAAATGAAGCACAGTTCGCGATTCTACAAGGTCTTTACGGTGCATGGGCTTGGTCTGGTGAAGGTCCTTATGAGAAGAGCGGTCGCCAAGAGCAGCTGCGTTCAGTCTCTATGCTGTGGCAAAACGTTGAGCACTTTATTGTTCGCTCTGACCTAGCAAAAACGGGCACAGTGACTGACCTGAACAACCTCGATGGCAAGAAGTTCTCTATCGGTAAGAAGAATTCTGGTACTGAGAACTCTGGTCGCCAAATCATGAAAGGTCTGAAGGTCGACCCTGATAAATTCAACCTTGCGTACATGGGCTACGGCGGCAGTGCGAGCGCACTTCAAAACGGCACCATTGACGGCATGAACACGCCTGCGGGTGTGCCAGTTGGTGCCGTAACCCAAGCTTTTGCTGCGCTGGGTAAAGACATTTCGATTCTCTCGTTTACTGACGAGCAAATCAAAGAGGCGAACGGCAACTACAACCTATGGACGAAGTACGAGATTCCTGCGAATACGTACCCGGGGCTAGATAAGCCGATCACCACCATTGCACAGCCTAACTTCTTGGCAGTTCGTGAAGATATCTCGGAAGAAGACGTTTACCAACTAACCAAAGCGATCTACGAGAATCTGCCTTTCCTACAAGGTATCCACAAAGCAACAAAAGCAATGGCGATTGAGAAAGCGATCGCTGGCTTGCCAGTGCCTCTTCACCCAGGCGCGGCGCGTTACTACAAAGAAATGGGCATCGAAATCCCATCAGACCTAATGGCGAAATAACGCTAACTTGGCCCCGAGTTTCGGCTCGGGGCATTTTATCCCTACCGATTTCTAAGATGGAAAAAGCCGCCAGAGCTTGGAGTATGAGATGAGCGACTCAATAGAAAAGGAATTGCAGAAGTTTGAGCTGCCCACGCGCACTGATTTTCCGTGGGTAACCACCACAATCACAGTGTTTGGCGTGGTGTTGTCTGCTTTGCACATTTGGTTTAATACCTTATCGACGTTACCAGAGTTATGGATTTCCGCGACCCACTTTGCTGGCTTTGCGGTGATTTGTGCGCTTTGGTATCCGGCTCATATCTCTCTCAAGCAGAGTAAGATTGCACTCGGTATCGATGTGTTAATTGCCATGGGCGCGGTCGCATGTTTACTCTATATTCCCTATGCCGAAGATGCGCTGTATGAACGTGGTGTTAAGTTCGTGACCAGCGATTGGGTCTTCGCCATCATGGCAATTCTGATTGTGATTGAGCTGATCCGACGCACCATGGGCTGGTTTATTCCAGTGCTGATTGTGGTGTGTTTAAGCTACGTTGTGCTTTGGGGTAAGTGGGCGACAGGTATTTTCCATTTCCCGGGTTTGAGCATGGAAACTTTGCTCTACCGTAGCTTTTATTCTTCTGAGGGCATGTTTGGCTCTATCTCGCGCATCAGTTGGACTTTCGTATTCATGTTCATTCTGTTTGGTGCGTTTCTCGTTCGCTCTGGTGTCGGTGATTACATCATCAATGTGGCACGTGCTGCGGCTGGCAAAATCATTGGTGGCCCCGGTTTTATTGCGGTGATTGGCTCCGGTTTGATGGGCTCAGTATCTGGCTCTAGTGTGGCAAATACGGTTTCAACCGGTGTTATCAGTATTCCTTTAATGCAAAAAGCGGGTTTCCCTTCGCGCTTTGCGGCGGGTGTTGAAGCTGCAGCGTCAACAGGTGGTCAGTTGATGCCACCAGTGATGGGGGCGGGTGCTTTCATCATGGCGTCTTACACGCAAATTCCTTATGTTGATATCATTGCGGTTTCTTTCATTCCTGCTCTTATCTATTTCTTGTCTGTTGCGTTCTTTGTGCGTATCGAAGCCAAACGCAGCGGCGTTCAAAAAATCACGACCAGCGATGAATCTCTATTAAAAGTGTTGATCAGCGGTTGGCACAACCTTATCCCGCTGGCGGTATTGGTTACTTTGTTGGTTCAAGGTTTTACACCGACTTACGCTGCGGGCTTGTCGATCATCTCAGTGGTGGTGGCGTCTTGGTTCTCGAAAGATCACAAGATGGGACCAAAAGCGATCATCGAAGCACTTTCGCAAGGCGCGAAAAACATGGCGACAACTGCCGTATTGCTGGTGGGGATTGGTCTGGTGATCAATGTGATCAGCACAACGGGTATCGGCAACACGTTCTCACTGATGATCGACGGTTGGGCGAATGGCGACTTGTTCATCATGATCGTTCTGATTGCGCTCGCTTCTCTTGTTTTAGGTATGGGTTTACCTGTGACAGCTGCGTATATTGTATTGGGTACACTGTCTGCCCCTGCGCTTTACAAGTTAATTGCCGAAAACCAATTGCTTGAATTGATGGTGTCAGGTCAATTGCCTGAACAAGCAAAAGCCATCTTCATGTTGGCGGCGCCAGAAAAGTTGGAACTGCTTAATGCGCCAATGGCGTTGGAAACCGCGAAAGAAATGGTGGCGCTAGTACCTGCGGACTTTATGGAAACTCTACTGGAGCAAAGCCTGGGTATGGAAGCGGTAGGCTTGGCATTGCTGGCTGCTCACCTCATCATTTTCTGGTTATCGCAAGACAGCAACGTTACGCCTCCAGTGTGTTTGACCGCATTTGCAGCAGCGACCATCGCTAAAACACCGCCAATGCGCACTGGTTTGATGGCATGGAAAATTGCCAAAGGTTTGTATCTTGTACCGCTGTTGATTGCTTACACAGGCTTAGTCAGTTGGGATGTGACGTCGGTAATTACCGTGGGCTTTTTTGCCATCATCGGTACCTATGCATTGATTGGTGCGATTGAAGGTTACTTGGAAGGCCCTCTAAACATTCTGACGCGTCTCTTGTTGGTAGTGGTGGGTACATTGCTGGTTTGGCACGACATACCAATGTTGGTTCGTGTGGCAAGCTGCGCGGTATTTGTCGCGGTGTTAATTTACAGTGGTCGCAAGTTCAAATTGCAACAATCTCAACTATCGGTTTTATAAGAGGTCGTATGAAATCAGTCTATGACTACATCATTGTTGGTGGCGGTATCGTTGGTGTGTCGACAGCATGGCAACTGCAGCAACGCCACCCAGACAAATCCATTTTATTGGTTGAGAAAGAGTCCGGTTTTGCGAAGCACCAAACCGGACACAATAGCGGCGTGATTCATGCTGGAGTGTACTACGCACCGGGCAGCCTAAAAGCCGATTTTTGTAAGCGTGGGGTAGAGCGAACCATTTCGTTCTGTGCTCAGCACGATATTCCGGTGGAGAACTGTGGCAAGTTACTGGTTGCGACCAATGAGCAAGAAGTCGAACGCATGAATGCCCTCTATGAGCGCTGCCATGTCAACGGCATCGACGTAAAGCTACTCGATGAAGTTCAACTCAAGCTGGCTGAGCCAAACATCACGGGATTGGGCGCGATTTATGTCAAAACCACCAGTATTGTGGACTATCGGTTGGTCACTGAGCAGATGGCGGAAGAGTTCAAAAAGCTCGGCGGGCAAATTAGCCTGAGAACCAAAGTGGTGGCTGCCGAAGAGAAGGATGAAGAAGTACAACTGACCTGCACTTCAGACGGTCAAACCATGCAGCTCAATGCCAAATTCTTGGTCACTTGCAGCGGCTTGATGGCGGATCGCATGACTAAGATGATGTCTATTCCGACCGATTTCCAAATCATCCCTTATCGCGGTGAATACTACCGCTTAGATAGCAAACACGACCAAGTGGTGAATCATCTTATTTACCCAATTCCCGACCCTGACTTGCCATTCTTGGGCGTCCACCTGACCCGCATGATTGATGGCAGTGTGACCGTAGGTCCAAATGCCGTGCAAGGCTGGAAGCGAGAAGGGTACGACAAGGTTAACTTCAGCTTGCAAGATACCATGCAAATGCTCAGTTTCTCCGGCTTTTGGAAGGTGACACAAAAGCATCTAAAAACCGGACTGGATGAGTTTAAGAACTCGTGGTGGAAGCCGGGCTACCTCAAGTTGGTCAACAAATATTGCCCAAGCATCAAGGTCGACGATCTCAAACCATATCCTGCGGGTATTCGTGCGCAAGCGGTGTTATCCGACGGAACCTTGGTTCATGACTTCTTGTTTGCCGAAAGCGCCAGAAGCCTGCACGTTTGCAACGCCCCCTCTCCAGCAGCGACATCTGCAATGCCTATTGGAGAGTACATTTGCGATAAAGTAAATGAGAAGATAGAGGCGAAAACCGAGACGGTTTAACAGTAAAAAGCCATGTTAAAATATATGAGCGAAAAGAATGCTTTTCTAGAATATTGACTGGTATGTTATTTGCCGCACAATAATGTAATTAGTATGTAAGAAATGGTTTTAAAATGTCGTAATACAATGTCAACTTCAAATTTTATAGGTGATTTTTTGTTCTTTCAGTTTTAATCTTCATCAGATGGAGGGACTATGATTACAAAACAGCACCTTAGAAAAGTATGGAAGAATGAAACTAAAGTTTCAGAAGACTATTTAGTGATTATAAGCAAAGAACTTTCTATGAAGATCTCTGAATGTAAGTTAGACAGTGAACTGAGACTGTCACACTTTGTCGCTCAATTAGCAAAAGAGGTTGGTCCTGGAATGAGAATGGAGGAAAACCTGAATTATTCAGTTCAAGGATTGAAAAGCACTTTCAGAGTCTATCGGAATAGGCCGGCGTTAGCTGAAAAGCACGGGAGAAAAAATGCCATCAATCAAAAAGCAAACCAAGAAGCGATAGCAAATAATGCCTATGCCATGAAAATAGGCAATGGTGATGCAAGTACCGGAGATGGATGGAAATATCGCGGTAGAGGAATGATACAGTTAACAGGGAAAGGAAACTATTTAGCGACAGAAAGCATACACGCAAATATTTGGAACGAAAATACGAGTTTCTCTTCTTCGCCTCAGTTAGTTGCTCAACCTAAATATGCCATCAGGACTGCTATGATTTTTTGGCTGAAGAATAAGCTATATTTAAAAGCCGATAAGGGAGCATCTAGAACGGTGACTGATAGTATTACTAGGGTTATTAATAAAAATACAGATTCATATGGACAACGACATGAGATATTTACCGAACTGTATAAAAAAGGCATTTTCAAAGAAATTTTTAAGTAGGGCTTTTGGAGCTTGTTTGATAGTACATTACCCTGCATTTTCCTTTCAGTTAACTAGTGTCGACGATGGTTATTTGCTGACTGATAATAAGTTTGAATCGGATTATATGGTATATACTCCGGGCGCGAAGGAAGCGGAAATTACTGATGCATATGACTTCACTTGTGTTGGTAGCAAAATCGAAGTGGTTAAAATTAGAAGTGAAATTAACAATGCCGTGACTCATGGAGAGCAGCTCCAATATTACTTTTTTCTTGTTACTGAGAATAAAGCTTACTGGCCACTTAGAATTGTTGAATCTTTCCAGACCGTGGACAAAGATTCCCAGGAATTAGTGTCAGAACATTTACCTTTCACAAAAAATGATGACCTTGGGTTAGCTTGTGATTTAGTTAGGCCTCAGGTTGAAAGCTATTACTTTTCCCAAGCTTTTGAAGCGATACCTAAACATACCAACAATAAAGGCGACTGAATCAGTCGACTTTATTGTGTCGTAAAGTTGTAGTGTCTATTGCTATTTAGGGCAGAGTTCCCCTTTCTTGCCGTGTCTTTCTATCATGTAATCGCCTCGGGCACTGTGCAATACAATTGCATTCCAGACCTGACCATCTTGCAACTCGAACTCAAACGCATAATGGGTGCCGCCGACCATTTTGGTTCTCACCTCATGAATTGCTTTCAATTTATCATCGGCATTCATTTGATAAAGCACCATGTTGAGTGAGCGTCTGGCGTCAGGAGTTGCCTCAGCAAGTTGCCAACGGCCCTGCTCGTTTGTTGCGGAGCAAATAGACCGCATTTTACTTTTCATGGCGGATGACATCTGCTTGTCTACGGCCAAAGCATTTGGTGAAAACAGTGGAACCGTCAAAGGAATCAAAGTTACCAGAAACCGCTTTAAGGTCATAAAAACACTCCGTTGTTTTACTCTTGCTTGAGTATAGACCTCAATGGCTTCAGATGTGGTGCAGTAGACTCTGGGCCTACAATATCGCAGTTCGTATCAACGAACTGATGATAAACAAGGCGACCACGCTTACCAGCCAAATGCCAATGAACCACAAAATGGGTTTTAGTTTCATCAGTGATATCCTTCTCCACGTTTAATCTTGCCGCGGAAAACCCAGTACGAATAAGCCGTGTAGGCTATGATCAGAGGAAGTAATACCACCGCACCGGCAAGTAAAAATGCCAAACTCTTATCTGGCGCGGCGACGTCTTGATAAGTGAGTGCGAATGGGACCAAGTAAGGGAATGTACTGACACCGAAACCCATCGCGGACAAAAGAAACAGGCCGATCGCAAGAACGTAGGCTCGGACGGCTTTGTGATCGAGTAAGGCTTTGAATAGCTGCCAAATAAGTGCCGCAGCAATAATTGGTAAAATGAAAAACAGTAGCGAGTTTGGTAATGAGAACCAACGTTCAAAGACGATATTTTGGCTCAATGGCAGCCACAAACTGGCGATGAATATACAGGCTACCATCGCTAGTCCCCATCGTCGCGCGACCACGTAATAGCGCCCCATCAGCTCTTCTGGAAGCTTGATTAATAACCAGCATGAACCGAGCAGAATATAAGCACAAACAAGCGCCAGGCCACAAAATACGCTAAATGGTGAAAGCCAATCAAACCATCCACCTGCGTATGCTCGTTCACTAACCTCTATACCTTGGAGCAGGGTTCCGAGCATAATGCCTTGCATCAATGCCGCGGTGAGTGAACCAATGAAAAAAGCGCTATCCCATAAAAACTTTCCGCGTTGTGTTCGGAAGCGATACTCAAAAGAAACCCCGCGCAGAATTAACCCGAGCAGCATTAAAATCAGGGGAGCATAGAGTGCTGGCATAATGACCGCGTAGGCGAGGGGGAACACGGCAAAAAGCCCACCTCCGCCAAGAACTAGCCAAGTTTCATTCCCATCCCAAACAGGAGCGATGCTGTTCATCATCATGTCGCGCTCTTCATCATCATTAGCGCTGAGGAATAGGATACCAATACCGAGATCAAAGCCATCTAACACGACATAAATCAGAACAGCGAGCCCAATCAAAGCGTACCAAATTAATGCGTAATCCATGAGTAAGCTCCTAGGTTAGATGGTTAGAATGTGTGATGGCATCGGTTTTCGTGCCATCAGGAAGTCGGCTATCTAGACCTTCTTCATATCGAGTTGGAGACTTGCGCATCAAACGTAGGAGATAGAAGAAGCCAGCTCCAAAAACCACAAAGTAAACCACGATGAACGCCGTCAGGGAGACGCTCACCGCGGCGGCATCAATAGGCGATGCCGAATTGGCTGTGGTTAAAAGACCGTATACGGTGTAAGGCTGTCGACCGACTTCGGTAGTTATCCAGCCTGCTAAAACTGCAATGAACCCCGCTGGGGCAAACAGCACACAAATACGTTGAAGTGCCCTCGAATCAAAAAGTTTGCGACGTTTTCTTAGCCAAAGGCTCCACAAACCAATAACAAGCATGCCAAAACCAAGCGCGACCATTACTCGGAAAGACCAGAAAACGATAGAGACAGGAGGGTGTTCCTCCTCTGGAAAAGCATCTAATCCCTTCACTTCACCGTTGAGGTCATGAGTTAAAATCAAACTACCGAGTTTGGGGATTTCCAGTGCGTATTCCATGCGTTTTTCTTCATCGTTAGGGATACCGAAGAGGATCAATGGCGCGCCTTGGTGAGACTCATAGTGCCCTTCCATCGCGGCAACTTTGGCGGGTTGATGTTCAAGGGTGTTTAATCCATGCATGTCTCCAGCAACGATTTGAATTGGTGTCACGATGGCAGCCATCCACATTGCCATCGAGAACATAATTCTGGCTAGAGGGTTATGGTTTGCTTTTAGCAAGTGATAAGCGGCAACGCCGGCTACAACAAAGGCAGTAGTAAGGTAAGCGGCGAGCAACATATGAACGAGCCGGTAAGGGAAGGAAGGGTTGAAGACAATCGCCCACCAGTCTTCTGGGATAAACTGTCCGGCTTCGTTGATACTATAGCCTGCTGGTGTTTGCATCCAACTATTAACCGAAAGTATCCAAAACGCAGACAAAAACGTCCCGAATGCAACAATACAAGTCGCGGCGAAGTGAAGCTTCTTACCTACCTTATCCATACCGAAAAGCATCACGCCTAAAAACCCAGCTTCGAGGAAAAACGCAGTAAAAACTTCATAACCCATTAGCGGGCCTAGGATTGGGCCTGTTTTGTCGGCAAACACGCTCCAGTTAGTACCGAATTGATAGCTCAACACGATGCCACTCACCACACCCATACCAAAACTGATGGCAAAGATTTTGAGCCAGTACTTATAGATTTGCATGTACTGTTTGTTGCCCGTTTTTAAGTACAAGCCCTCTAATACAGCGAGATAACTTGCCAAACCAATCGTAAACGCTGGAAAAATAATGTGGAAAGAGACAGTAAAGGCAAATTGGAATCTAGCTAGGTCAATGGCGAGTGTGTCCATGAGCGGTCCCTTTTTCGTTGGATAAACTGTTCGCCGGATTTAAAGAGGAGACAGAAGAGTGGCGAACAAGGTGAAATACGAAGAAGGAAGACGAAGAGATTAAAAAACGATCGCTTTTTACACATGTGCGTACCATCTTTTAGATAAAGGAGGAGCGTTATGAGCCTTAAACATTACTTTGAGAAAGCGACACCTAAGTTTGGTCCAGGTGGGAAGTATCACAAGTTCTACCCACTTTTCGAAGCTGTCGAAACCATTTTTTACACGCCTGGTAAGGTAAACCAGGGCATGACTCACGTTCGAGATAGCATCGATTTAAAACGTATTATGATCATGGTGTGGTTGGCGGTCTTCCCTGCCATGTTCTGGGGTATGTACAACATAGGCCAGCAAGCGAGTGATGCCTTGTTGTATGGAATGGATCAAGCCTCAGCTCAGCAAGCGCTTGTTTCTTCATGGCAACTGAGTTGGGTATGGGGCTCGTTAGATGCGGTTTCACAAGCGGGGTGGGGAAGTAAAATGTGGCTTGGTGCTACTTACTTTCTCCCGGTTTATGCGACGGTGTTTATCGTTGGTGGTTTCTGGGAAGTTCTGTTTGCTATTGTGCGAAAGCATGAGGTAAATGAAGGCTTTTTTGTCAGCTCTATACTCTTTGCGCTGATCCTTCCTCCGACAATTCCACTATGGCAAGCGGCTTTAGGTATCACTTTCGGTATTGTTGTGGCGAAGGAGATTTTCGGTGGTACTGGACGAAACTTCCTAAATCCAGCTTTAGCAGGGCGCGCGTTCTTATACTTTGCCTATCCTGCCAACATGTCCGGTGGTGCCGTGTGGGTCGCGGCTGATGGTTACTCTGGCGCTACTCCACTTAGCCAATGGTATGAAGGAGGGCAAAGTGCTTTGATAAATAATATGACGGGAGAGCCAATTTCATGGGGAGATGCTTTTGTTGGTAATTTACCAGGCTCGATGGGTGAAGTCTCCACGTTGTTGATCGCACTAACAGGCTTGGTTCTCATCTTTATGAAGATTGCATCGTGGAGAATTGTTGCGGGCGTGTTGGTCGGTTTAATCGGAGCTTCATTACTATTGAATGCGATCGGTTCAGACTCTAACCCCATGTTCTCCATGCCGTTCTACTGGCACTTCGTGATTGGTGGGGTTGCGTTTGGTACCTTCTTTATGGCGACAGACCCTGTCTCGGCAGCTTTTACCAATAACGGGAAATGGGCATACGGAGTATTAATCGGCGTGATGACGATTTTTATCCGAGTGCTGAACCCGGCTTATCCAGAAGGCATCATGTTAGCGATTCTATTTGCTAACTTATTCGCGCCACTTTTCGATTACCTAGTCAAAGAAAGTAATATCAAACGCAGAATGAAAAGGGCGAGACCTTCTTAAAATGAGGGTGACCTCACTGAAAATTGATTGAAAACTGCACTATATTGAAAAGGTCAGAGACATAGGGTTTCTGACTTTTTATTTTTATCAGGAGGACGAAGACGATGAGAATAAAGGATATTCTCGATAGCCGTTTGGTGCTGTCGTTCTGGTATAACCTAGACTACTGCTTGTCTCTTCTTAGTAAAATCTCTTCTCGTTGATTTCCTCAATGCAATTGCATTGAAAAGCATTCTATCTATTTGTTTTTTAGTCTTACGTGAAACTGCGTAGGGTAATGCGTATAAGGAAATTAACAATGAAACGTATTCCAGAACCTTTCCGTATAAAAATGGTTGAGCCAATCAAAATGACGACTTTGTCAGACCGTGAAGTCGCGTTAAAAGAAGCGGGCTATAATCCATTTCTTCTTCGTAGTGATGATGTTTATATCGATTTGCTGACTGACTCTGGCACTGGTGCCATGAGTGATAATCAGTGGGCTGGCATCATGATGGGGGATGAATCCTATGCGGGGAGTCGAAATTACTACAACCTGTGTGATGCAGTGGAGCACTTCTTCGGTTATAAGCTCACCGTGCCTGCACACCAAGGGCGTGGTGCCGAGCAAATTTTGTTCCCCGCTTTGATTGAGCGTATGCGTCAGGTGCGTGGTGGTGAAACGCCAGTATTTATCTCGAACTACCATTTTGATACCACAGCGGGTCACATTGAACTCAATGGCGGTAAAGCGATTAACGTGGTAACGGAAGAAGCATTCGACACCACTACGCCTTATGATTGGAAGGGCAATTTTGATATCGATAAACTGGTGGCAACAATTGAAGCGCACGGTTCGCATAACATCTGTGCAATTATCACCACGATTACTTGTAATAGCTCCGGTGGTCAGCCTGTGTCGATGGAAAACATGCGCAGTGTGTACGAGATTGCAACCAAGTACGATATTCCAGTGGTGATTGACTCGGCTCGTTACTGTGAGAACGCCTACTTTATTAAGCAGCGTGAAGCGGGTTACGAGAATAAATCGATTCTGGAAATCATCCGTGAGATGTACCAGTACGGTGATATGCTCACCATGTCAGCTAAGAAAGACCCGATGGTAAACATTGGTGGCATGTGTTGTATTCGTGATCATAAGGAGTTGTTCCAGGCGGTGCAGACGCGCTGCGTACCCATGGAAGGATTTGTAACATACGGCGGCATGGCTGGGCGTGATATGGAAGCGCTCGCTCGCGGTTTGTATGAAGCCGCGGATGAGGATTTTCTTCACTATAGAATTAGCCAAGTTCAATACTTAGGTGAGCGCTTACGTGAAGGCGGTATTCCGATTCAATACCCAACGGGTGGTCATGCGGTGTTTGTGGATGCCGCTAAGATTTTGCCACATATTCCAGCGGATCAGTTTCCTGCGCAGGTATTGTGTAATGCTTTGTACTTGGAAGCGGGTATTCGAGCAGTAGAGATAGGATCGTTGCTGCTTGGTCGAGATCCGGAAACGGGTAAACAAAAAGCGTCAGAGCTTGAGTTGATGCGTTTGACCATTCCACGTCGTGTCTACACAAACGATCATATGGATTACATTGCGGATGCGATTATCGAACTGAAAAATCGTGCACATGAGTTAAAAGGGCTCACTTTCGAGTACGAGCCACCAGTGCTGCGCCACTTTACTGCTCGATTTAAAGAGATCGATTAACTCAAGTTTAAATCTAGATAAGCAAAAGGCCGCGAGTTTCACGGCCTTTTTCGATTCGTTTATTTCTTAGCGTTACAGTTACGCTAACTCTAATGTGATGCGAACGAACTGGTCGTCTTGATACTGCACTTCATAATTGAAGGTACCACTGGCGTAAATGCTGCCAAGGAAAAGTGAGCGTTGACTCATTGGTCCGCGGAACAGCATCGAAATAGGAGCGATTAGGGCGTTATTATCATCGAAGTGCTGATTTAAGTTCTCAGAAAGCACACACAGCAAACAGCCGTGTTGGTCGTGAGATAAGTCGACGTCTTCCGGTCGCGATAATAACACGGTAGTCCCCAGTTTCTTCTCAATCTCGTTGATCAGCAGCAAGTAGCTATCTAGATCGGGTTGAGGATTTCTGGGTTTGTCTGCACCGACGCAGCGCTCGAGTAATTCTTCCAGATTTCCGTTCTCACCTTTTGCCTGCTGAGTCAAAGATTTTAACGGCTTTTTAATCAGCTTATAGCGATTACTCTTCAGTTTTGGTTTCAGCCATTTCTGAAGTAAGTCATTACGTTCTTTAAGGGAGAGGCCATGCGAGGACGCGTGAATTTTAAAGTGCAGGTGTAATAAAGCGTGAACCGCAAGCTCACTCAGAAGTTGGTTAGCATCTGTAGACTGTCTTGCCTGCTTAGAACTTTGCATTACACTCGAACAAAATTAGGGAAGAAGGATAATGGTGCCGAGAGAGGGACTCGAACCCTCACACCAAAGGCACTAGCACCTCATGCTAGCGTGTCTACCAATTTCACCATCTCGGCATCATGATGCTCTGAATACTCAGAGGCCTCGAAAGAAGCAACGCGAATTATAACCAAAATCCACCTGTTGGCGAGAGCAAAATGACGAATTTTGGCTCTTTCGAGTTTGATTGCATATTTATTGGTCACTTTTATGTTTTTTACCATCAACGCCTATCCTTATACCCTTACTTTTATTAATGGTATGACGACAAAAGAGTACTTTTGCCTAAATTTTGAACGCTTGAACGTTTGCGTAAATAAATGTGATGAATATCTCTTTTTGTTGGCTATACTTGCGTCCCGTTTAAGCGGGAATTAGGGTTTAGTTGTTCAGGACCCTTACCCATACAAGCCGTCACATGGAGCAGGCCAAGCAACATGCTCGCCAGCAGTGAATGACCCCACGGACCGGACCAGCTACGTTCAATTGCTTGTATAAGGTAAAAATAAGATGTCGAACTATTCGTTCTGTCTACATTCTGGATCTAAAAGTGAGTTATCACTCGCTGCGTTGTCCCTTTCTTCTGCCAATTCCTTTGGCTCTTTTTTCTTTTTCAACGTTTAGTAGGTCCAGCTCATGAGTGTTCTATTTAGTCTATTTGGTATTGTTGCACTGCTAGGTTGTGCTTTCCTACTTTCTGAGGGGCGTTCTTCCATCAATTGGAAAACTGTATCTCGCGCCTTGATGCTACAAATGGGGTTTGCTGCTTTGGTGCTCTATTTCCCGTTGGGTCAAGCGGCGCTGGCGAGTTTAAGTAATGGTGTCGCGGGGCTACTCAGCTTTGCTGATGAGGGGATTAAATTCCTCTTTGGTGACCTCGCTTCTTCTGGCTTTATCTTCGCTATTCGTGTCCTCCCTATCATCATCTTCTTCAGTGCTCTTATCTCCGCCCTTTACTATTTGGGCATTATGCAAAAAGTGATTCAATTTATTGGCGGCGCTATCCAGAAGTTCTTGGGTACGAGTAAAGCAGAGTCTTTGGTTGCAACAGGGAACATTTTCTTATCTCAAGGCGAGTCACCGCTTCTTATTCGTCCATTTCTTTCTAACATGACTCGCTCTGAACTGTTTGCTGTGATGGCTGGTGGTATGGCTTCAGTGGCGGGCAGTGTGCTTGGTGGTTATGCTGGTTTGGGTGTCGACCTCAAATACTTGATCGCGGCAAGCTTTATGGCAGCACCAGGTAGTTTGATGATGGCAAAAATCATCGTTCCTGAGCGTCAAACGCCAAGCGATTACAACAATATTGAGCTAGATAAATCAGAAGAAAGTAACGTTATTGATGCGCTAGCAAGCGGTGCCATGGGCGGTATGAAAGTTGCCGTTGCTGTTGGTACCATGCTTATCGCTTTCGTGAGTGTTATCGCGATGGTGAACACGGGGCTAGAAAACTTGGGTGAGATATTTGGTTTCTCTGGCGTAACGCTACAAGCGATTTTTGGTTATTTGTTTGCACCTCTCGCATGGTTGATTGGTGTGCCAAGCCACGAAATTCTAGCTGCGGGTTCATACATTGGTCAGAAAGTGGTGATGAATGAGTTTGTTGCGTTTATCGATTTTGTGCAGCACAAAGCGACACTGTCTGAGCATACTCAAATTATTATCACTTTTGCGTTGTGTGGTTTTGCGAACATTGGCTCAATTGCGATTCAGTTGGGTTCTATCGGCGTGATGGCACCTGAGCGCCGCAAAGATGTTGCAAGTCTAGGCCTAAAAGCGGTTGCTGCTGGTACACTCGCTAACCTGATGAGTGCGTGCTTAGCGGGCATTTTTATCTCGCTCTAATTTAGATTGAAGATACACACTAAAAACCCGCCTAAATGGCGGGTTTTGTTATTTCTAAGGCTTGGGCATTAAGCCGTAAGGTATCGATTTAAAAGCCTCTGGGTGCTCTTGATAAGTTGGCGCTTTATGTACCCCTTTCCAATCGAGCAGCATGATGGCTAGTACGTTACGGTGTTCGCCGTACTTGAGATCAAAGTTACCGTCGACCGACGGAATCATCCCTTTTTCTGCGTTGATTGCGTGACGAATGGCTTGGCGGGTTTTCTTTACGACCGGATCATGGTCCAAGCCTGCTAACAAAAACGAAATGCCGACTTCCGCAATCACGTCTTCTTTGGCGCGCAGTAGGATAGTGTCGATGTTGTTGCGAAAGTAATCATAAATCCATTGGTGTTTCTTCTCGCTTACTCGCTCCTGATAATACTGTGAATCGGCAAAGATGATGTGCGTCATACCATAGAGTTTGTTCCAATACTGCTGAGCTGAAAGCATCTTATCTTTATCGTCGGGGTAGGTGTTCCGGAAGGTTTGAGTGAATTCCTCGACCACATCTTGCTCTCCTAGCTGACGAAGCCAGTAGACTTGGTTTGCAAGCTGAGCTGCCCATGCCTCTATCATCTCTTTGTCCGTAACGTAACGCGAGAAATCGTAGCGCCTAATAATTTTTCTCAGCGTTTTGTCTTGTTTATGCTTTAGGCCATATTCGTTTGCTCTTGCCATTGCGCCAAGCAAATCCACACCAAGATAAAGGTACTCAGGATGGTGTTTAGTCACGGTATAGCGTCGCTGACCTCGTTCGGTTTCTTTCTCTTGATACGTGGTCAGCCTTTGAGATGAATAGAGAATGATGTCTTCTGGTTCAACGACTTCATTAGCAAATTGGTTTAACCGGCTGGCTACTTGTGCCATGTCGGTCCAAATGGCAGCGTGATATTTCTCATCTAATGTTTGGCGGTACATGCGTAAGCCAAAATGGCCCTCTTTAAACGCCGGGAAAGTGAACAGTTCTTGTTCGTAGGTACTACGAATCAACTGCGCTGATTGAGTATTATCGAGAAGCGGTACCTCTTCCTGTGATGCCTGAGCTGCAAAGGTAAGTGAGCAAGAGAGTAAGACCGCTAAGCTAAGAGGTTTAATACGCATAAATCCATTCCCTATGAAGTCCTGAATCTAAACCTACCATCAATATTAATTGAGAATGTAAAAGCTGAGTCAATAGTTGAAAATTTGCCTAAAAGTCAGGTTGATACGTTCATCTTTGGTTTTCGCGGTTTTTGGTACGCAGTGCTTCCAGTGATGCTGAAGCTCGCCAGCCATAATCAGTAAGGAGCCGTGAGAAAGCTCGTATTCAATCTCAGTTTTACAATGTAAATTTCTAAGCAAAAATCGACGTGTTTCACCTAAGTTCAAAGATGCGATAACAGGGTTTCTACCTAACTCTGGTTCATTATCTTGGTGCCAGCCCATTGAGTCTTGGCCGTGTCGATATAAGTTAGCGAGAACAGAATTAAAAGTGACATCAGCAACTGATTCACAACGCACTTTGAGCTGAGTTAACTCAGGAGTCCAAGGGTGAGGCTGCATGGTTAAGCCTGAGTAAGTATATGCTGCATCACCGTGCCACGCTTGTAAGCGAGGTTGAAGTACTGACTTGCCGAACATAGTAACGTGTTCTTGGTGCCATGGCAGTGTCTTTCGAAGTTGGTCAAAGTAATTATCCGCCTCAAGATGGTTAAGAAATTGAGGATCATAATAAAGTTTTCCTCTTTCTACTTCTTGCCATAGATCGCCGCCAAATAAATCGCCTTGTTGATGCATCATCTCACACCTAAAACATAAAAGTTGTCAATCACTGTTACCTTTCTGATTATGATTGGTTATTCTTGTGATAATAAGAATTTTAACAATAAATAAAAAATCTCGTAGTTGTATACGAGTTGTGGGGAGAAAATGCGTTATTTACCCAGAAAACGATGCTATTTTGCATTGTTCTTCCTCACCTTTTTCGCTTTGTGTATTGGGGTTATCGAGCTGTTAAATCGAAACCAGCAAGAGCTTCACAAAGAGCGAGTTCAAGTTGAGGCCAAAGAACAACTTTCCATTCTCCGTTCCAATTTGGAAGCGGTACTTATGGCGGATATCTACAAAGCCAGTACTTTAGCGACACTCATTACGTTACTTCCTAAAAACCAAGAAGAAGAATTGAGTATCGCCGCTCACCGAATCCTAAATAAAAGTAAACATATTACAATCATCGGTATCGCGAAAAATGATGTAATTAGTCATGTATTTCCACGCCAAGGTAATGAGCGCCTAATCGGCCTTGATTACCGCGCAGTGCCACAGCAGTGGGTACAGGTGCAAAAAGCCAAGGATGTACAAGAAATTTTCATCGCAGGGCCAGTGACTTTGATTCAAGGTGGCCGAGGTTTGATCGTGCGTGTGCCTGTTTTTCTTGATCCTCCAATGAATCAGGACTACTGGGGAGTGATCAGTGCGGTGATTGATTTCGATGCTCTGATGAGAGAAACCGGCGTAATTGATTTCTCGTATCGTTACCCTTTAATGATCCGTGGTTACGATAGCGGTGGCTCATTTGGTGATGCTTTCTTTGGCGCGCAAAGTGTAAATAGCATGGCATATGCAAAAGAGATGGTTCATTTTCCTTATGGTGGGTGGAGTATGGTGGTTTTCTCTGGAGGCAAAGCTGATCGCCAAATCTCTTGGCATCAGTTGCATTTAGCTAGAGTAATCGGCTATCCCATTATATTCGCACTTAGCCTCGCGCTGTTCGCCATTTATCGACTGTATACCATTGCAGATGACAGAGCTTTACACGATGAACTCACGCGTTTACCAAACCGTCGCTATTTTATGAAGTTTTACAAGCAGCAGTTTGAAATAGCGAAACGTTATAAAAAGCGTTATAGCTTCGCCTTAATTAATATTGACCTAGATAGGTTTAAACACATTAACGACACCTATGGTCACGACGCAGGTGACAAAGTTTTAATCGCTACGGCTGAAAGGGTAAAAAGCTCTCTGCGTAAATCAGACATCGTGGCCAGAATGGGCGGTGATGAGTTCTTAGTTGTAGTTCATCACCCAGGAACGGAAGAAAATGTTCAGTCTCTTCTACAAAAACTTCGATTAGCGCTATGCTCTACGCCCGTCATTTACGATGAAACGCTTATCTATTTGAAAGCCAGTATTGGGTACGCGATATTTGACCCGCAAATGTCATCTCCTGAGCAAATGATGAAAATAGCCGATGAGAGAATGTATCAACAAAAGCATGGCGGATGAGCCTGAACCCAGTTTCAATAAGGGGTTAGAGGAATGGTAAAGTTGGGAGCCCGAAATCTCATCATCATTGAGGTGCAAGAATATGTGACTTCATATGTTCACAGACACTTTGCTGAGAGAGTCGTTATTAGCAGTGCATTCAGTGGCACATTTGCATAATGTTGCATTTTGCAAATGCAGTTTGCGAAATTAATGGTTAATAAAGCAACGATATGCATCTGGATCTACTAAAAAACGGCTTTTTTAAAGTTGGCACGCATCGTGCTTTACTTAGAGTGACCCTTATTAAGCCGAGGGTCACCTAGCCAACTGACGTTGTTAGTGAATACAAATTGTTCACAAGTATATACCGCCAATCACGTTTATTGTGATTGGCGTTTTTTCTTTCTAAAGCCCGATGATATTCACGTCGCTGCCCGTCTCATCAGCTTCTCCGCACTTGCTGTAACAACTAGGTTGTCTTGGACAAACCGCCCCTCTGGAGCAGATCAACCTTGCTTGGGTTTGAATCCCGCGCTCTATCCAGTTGATGTTTAATATCTTAGCGATAGTCGTTAAGTCTTTTTTGATGTGGGGAGGAATAACACTACTTCCGCCGGAAGCGACACAAAGGGACTTAAGTTCTTCCGCTATGGAAACGGCATCGCCACCTTGTGCAGAAATGGCAGGGTTAAGATCAATACCGGCACATAGCACGCGATTATTCCCCGCAGGATCAAATACGTTGACCGATTCGCAGCAGTAGATACGTGGCTCGTCGCCAACATTTAAAATCGAAATTTGCGCTGAACTGGTATCCAAAGGCTGGGAAAGGCGTCGGAATACGGCCCAGTGCTGGCAAGGGTCGTTCACTTTGCGCATGTTGCCCCAAGGCAATGGAATACCATTTCCGCGATACACGGCTTTTAACTTGCCGGGGCCATAGGCATCAAAATAGTGCCAATGAGGGTAAGGCGAGACCACCGTCATGCGACGCATTGCAACAGAAGGAGAAACTCCCGCCTTTTTGTGAACATCAATCTCGTAACCAGAACGGTCAAGCAGCTGACGAAAGGGTACTTTGGGGCAGAGTAGGGCACCGGCAAAGAAGCTGGACTCAAAATCACGCCAAGCTTGCAGGATATCTTGCGAATTGAGTTCAGAGTTCGACACAGGGCTGTCCATTTGCTCCCAATTGTTTTGATGCCCGATAGATAAAACGTTATTCATTGCATCGCTGCTATGGAGCACTCGATGGCCGATATATACCGCCAAGTCATACTTCAATCGGGTTGGATAGTCACGCATTCGTTTATTGAGATAAATAGTCCCAGGTGGCTCCATGAAAGACGTAATCAACTGTTTGGCGCTGACGCCCAGTTCATCAATCACATCTTGTGGCGCTCGATCTACCCAGCGGATATCCAATCCCATACTCTTTGCAATGTCTACGAGATCTTCTACAGATAGATTCAGCCGCTTCAAGCCGACCTCTTCGGCGGCGCGCTCTAAATCAGGAAAATGGTTTTGATGGTTTTCTTGGTGTGCGCGGATCAGTAAGTGGGCGAATTGACGCCCCGTGATACCTGTTTGGGAGAGCATTTCTGGTATCGCGATTTGAAGAATATCATTGGAGAACAGGAAGCTCGGCTCCAACGCCATGCCACTAATCCCACCACGATTCCCTTTGTTGGGTGTGATGGCTTCTAATTCGGGTTCATCATCTAAAAACCACGCCGGATCTTTTTGAAAAACTTCCGCGATCACTTCGAGCATATCTATACTCGGTACGCGTTTTCCGCGCTCAATCATCGAAAGGTAAGAAACCGAAGGAGCGTACTCTGGATTAATTCTTACGCAACGGGCAGATAAATCTTCCATCGTTAAATGGTTGTTTTTTCTTAGATTACGAATTTTCGTACCAAGAAAATGAGACTGACGAATAAGGCTTTTTGACACAGACATTTTGTAAAATTCACATTGTAAAATTTTTGTTGTGAAATTGTAGTCAATATTTCGCTAGTCTACATAATGAGCAGGCAAGGAAATTAACCATCCACTTCACAGAATTGCCTGAAACTTAAATAAAGGATTTAAGTTTTTACTCTAGGACGAGTTTTTAAGTGCGAGGATATGACGATGAATATGCTGAACTTCGATAAAAAAGAGATGCAACAACAACAACGCCCATTTATCGCTGAAGCCGTATTTGCCGTCGAAGCGGTAAGTGCTGAGCAGCAGAGTGAGAAACAAGTAAAAGCGAAGCAACTACTAGACCGCATGTTTCCATTGGAGAACGGGTCGCACCAAGATGTATCAAGTTACGTGATTGATTACCGCCATGTTTTGGCTTATTTCAAAGACGGTACACACAGCGGCCTGAAAAGCCCAAAACACTTCGTGGCGTACACTGGTGAAAAGGAAGATCCAAAATCGATTTTGTTTAAAGATGATTCGGGTAATCATGTAGAAGTGCTGTTTGGCTGTCACAAAGGCACTGGTTGCGTGGAATTAGTGGACATTGACGATATTCAATTGGAAACTCGCACGACGTTTCATCCTGAACTAACTGGCAATGCACCAACCGCGATGCGCCATTGGATAAGTCTAATCAAAGGCGACAAAAAAGGTAAGCCGATGGCATGCAGTGAAGATAAAGAATATACCGCAAAAAATGGTGACGACTACATTCTAAGTTACTGCTACAGCGTCGATTAAGATACTCATGATTGGATATAAAAACCCCGCACTTTACGTCGCGGGGTTTTCTTTTTCATCGTAAAAGTCGTTTTCGCTTAGTCAGTTTATTTAAATTGGCATCACGCGGTTACGACCGAGTTGTTTTGCTTCATAAAGCTGTTTATCGGCTTTATTGATTAAGGCTTCAGGCGTATCACCCGGCTCAAATTCTGCTACCCCAAAAGAAGCGGTAATGCTGTGAACTTGTGTGCCTGAGCGCTTATCTCTGATACGCAGTTTTTCTATCATCCGGCGTAGTGTGTCTGCATATTGGCGAGCAATTCGCAGAGATTTGTTAGGTACAATTAACGCGAATTCTTCACCACCAAAACGGTACGCACATATCCCATCTCGACAACTTTGTTGTAGCCGGCGGGCAATGGCTTTTAATACTGTATCGCCAAAAAGGTGCCCGTAATTGTCGTTAAATGATTTGAAATGATCGATATCAAGCATGATCAAGGTCATTGCCTGATTTGATGCAATAAGTGAAGAGAGATCTTTGTCAAATGCTCGGCGGTTGTATAGGTTTGACAAACCATCGAACAACGCATCTTGCTGTACTTCAGCCAGTTGGTTTTTGAGGCGAGAAATTTCTTCACTCGCGTTAGTCAATTGGCTATTCAAAAACTTTGTTGAGTGACGAATTTCGTGTGACTCTGCGACAAGTTGACGAATCACTACCATCACTTCTTCAATGCTTAGGCTATTGTCCTCAACTTTTTCCAGTTTATTAAAGCTTTTGTCTACCATCTCAGAAAAGGAGGAAGTATCTGAAATTGTATCGCTCATTGAACTGGATACTTCATGTAGCAGAACTTCTACATTGGTTCTAAGATCTTCAAGGCTGGTTTCTGCTTTGCTGGCCACATAGTTGTTGTAAAGCTGTTTATTGGTTGCTGGCGGGCAAATACCGTAGTTTTCTAACACCGTGTCTAACTCAAAGTTGAGTTCTGGAATGGTCTTGTCAACGTAGGTATACCAAAGCGCGTAGTTGGCTGGCGTGGCAGCAACATGGTTTTTGATCATCAGTGGGACCGCTTTTTTTAAATTAGCGGTTGATTTCTTAAACTCGTCGGTCATTTCTGCGATGGTACTAGCAAAATGGGATTGGGCTTAGATTAACGGATATTAACTAATGTCGCTTTAATTTTTATCACTTTTGCATGGTTTATATAGAAAATGAGTGATTAAGATCGTGATCAATACCGTTGGATTCAAATTTTATAAAATATCAGTATGAAACATGTACAGGCATTTGGTGGTATTGCGTGTTTTGAGATATCCAGCAAATGGATTCCGTGTAAACGTTAGTAACCTAATGATCGTCAAACTCTCGTTTTCGTATAAAAGCAAAAAATTAAAAGGCTTAACGTCAGGGTCTCCGTGAAAGAACTCGTAGACGAAGAATTAACATCTGAGGGTGCGAATTGAAAAAGAAAATAGGACTTTATTGGTTCACGAACGACTTGCGATTGCACGACAACCCACTGTTGAAAAGCGCCAGTGTAGAAATGGACGAGTTAATTTGCTTGTATTGCTACCCTTCAATGACGCCTTACTTGCATCACTTTGCGCAGGAAGCCTCTTTCGGGCGTGCGAAATTGCAGTTTCTCGATTCATCGCTTAGTGAACTCAATCAATCTTTGAATCACCTTGGTCAGCGATTATGGGCAGTTGAACTGACGCCCGATCAAGCAATCAAGTATGCTGTTAATCGCTTCGGCGTCACACATATATATGCTGACGCCTTTCCCGGTTCGGATGAGCAGCAAGCGTTAGATCGCGCAGTTGAAGGTGCGTCCCATGTAAAAATAAAACAGCACGCAATCCGGACCCTGTTAAGGGAAGAACAACTGCCATTTGACTTGAGCAAACTGCCTACGACTTTCACGCAGTTTAGAAAGCAAGTTGAAAGTTTAGACATCTCTCGGCCCCACGAGAGTATCCGTTCGTTACCTCCAATTCCTTTAGGTGTGAATCTGCCTTCCGTTACTGCATATTACTTTGACACAAAAGCTACGTTTCATGGTGGAGAAAGCCGCGGGCTTGAACATTGTCGCCAGTATTTTGCTTCCACACTAGCCAGTGAATACAAACAAACACGCAACGGTTTAGATGGCATGGATTACTCCACCAAGTTCTCTCCTTGGTTAGCTCATGGGTGCGTTTCTCCGAAAACCATTTATGCCATGTTGAAACGCTATGAAGCCGCGAATGGTGCAAATGATTCAACCTATTGGATTTATTTCGAGCTGCTTTGGCGTGAATACTTTTATTGGTATGCCCGTCGACACAAGCGACAGCTCTTCCGATTCGGTGGCATCCAAAATCGAGCACCACTCACCAGCTTTTACGCGCACCGTTTTCAACAATGGAAGAAAGGTGAAACGCCATTTCCTATCGTCAATGCGTGTATGCACCAGCTCAATGAAACCGGTTATATGTCGAATCGTGGCAGACAGTTAGTCGCCAGCTGTTTGGTGCATGAGCTTGGCCTCGATTGGCGTTATGGCGCGGCGTACTTTGAGTCACAACTGGTTGATTACGATGTGGCATCAAACTGGGGAAATTGGCAATACTTAGCAGGCGTTGGTGCTGATCCGCGTGGTTCACGACAATTCAACCTCGAAAAGCAAACCGAAATGTACGATCCGCACATGGAGTTCATCGATAGGTGGCAAGGTCGTTGTGCTGGCGCGCATTTGGATAGTGTAGACATGGTCGATTGGCCGATTGTGATGGGCAGCAGTGACAAAGCTTCGTCATCGGAGAAACCGTAATGCAATTTGAAACCGTACGATTGATTTTGGGCGATCAACTTAACAGTGAGCACTCTTGGTTTCATCAACCGGATGAGCAAGTGCTTTACTTGATTGCGGAGCTCAAGCAAGAGAATACTTACGTCATGCATCATATTCAGAAAGTGTGTGCGTTCTTTTCTGCAATGGAACAGTTTGCGAAAGAGCGTCAGAGTGAAGGTCACCAAGTTCAGCACCTCACGTTGGATGACACACAATCCTTCGACGATCTTGAGCAAGTCTTGCAACACTATGCGAGTGAAGTTGGTGCAAGTAAGTTTGAATATCAACGCCCGGATGAATACCGTCTGCTGGAGCAGTTAGCCAAACTAAAGCTTGATGGAGTCGTGACGCGTTGTGTCGATTCGGAGCACTTTTTGTTGCCGTTTGAGGAAATAGAATCGCAGTTTCCTCAAGGCAAACACATCATGATGGAGCACTTCTACCGCCGGATGCGCAAGCGCTTCGACATCTTGATGCAAGACGGAAAGCCCGTCGGCGGAAAATGGAATTACGATGCCAATAATCGTAACAAGCTCAAAGCCAAAGACATTGAACAACTGCCACAACCTTTGATGTTCAGTACCGACGTGCGCGATATTACTGAGCGGTTGGCACGACATGACATCAAAACCATCGGAAATCTTGAAGGAGACTTGTTGTGGCCGATCAATCGCGCGCAAAGCCTCTCTTTACTCGCGCATTTCTGCCAAGTCTGTCTGCCGTTATTTGGACGTTTTCAAGATGCCATGACAGGCCAGCACGATGCTAAGTGGAGCTTGTATCACAGCCGAATTTCATTCTCGCTTAACAGCAAATTACTGCACCCGAGAGAAGTCATTGATGCTTCACTCAAGGCATTTCATTCCAACGCGGACATCGACATTTCTCAAGTTGAAGGGTTTATTCGCCAAATCTTAGGATGGCGAGAGTACATTCGAGGGGTCTATTGGACAAACATGCCTCATTACCCGAAAAACAACGAATTGGGCGCAGAAAGAAAGCTGCCAGATTTCTTCTGGAATGGTGAAACTAAAATGGCTTGTATGCGCAATGCGATTGGGCAGTCCCTCGATTACGCCTACGCACACCACATCCAACGTTTGATGGTCACTGGTAACTTTTGCTTGCTAACCGAGATCGACCCAGATCAAGTGGATGAGTGGTATCTCGGTATCTATGTTGATGCGATTGAATGGGTCGAAATGCCGAACACACGTGGCATGGCATTGTTTGCGGATGGCGGCATTGTTGGCACCAAACCTTACGCGGCGAGTGGTTCTTACATCAACAAAATGAGCGACTACTGTAAGGGTTGCCATTACGACAATAAGGCGAGGAGTGGGGAAGGATCGTGTCCGTTTAACAGCCTTTATTGGCGCTTTATGAACAAGCACGACAAGCGCCTCGCAGCCAATCCACGAATCGGGATGATTTTCCGCTCTTGGGACAACATGGAAGAACAACAACGCCAAGCGATTCTTGATACCGCAGAGCACTACATAGAAAACGTGGAGAACTTGTGATGGAAATACTCATCGTCGGTGGCAATGGTGGAATTGGTTTGGCGATGGTGAGAGAAGCCGCAGCTCGGTTTCCTCAAGCTCGCGTGCATGCCACTTATCGTAAGCAGCAACCAGATTGGCAACACCCAAATGTCGTTTGGCATCAAGTGGATGTATCGCAAGACGAGCAGGTAAAAGCGTTCAGTGAGCAGATTGAACACGTCGATTGGTTGGTGAACTGTGTTGGTATGTTGCACACCCAAGAGAAAGGCCCTGAAAAGAATCTTAGCTCGCTCGACGCAGACTTCTTTCAGCAAACCATCACGGTTAATACTTTGCCAAGTTTACTGTTGGCAAAATACTTCACGCCCAAGCTAAAGCGCAGTACTGCACCCAAGTTTGCGACCATTTCGGCCAAAGTTGGCAGCATTAGCGATAATCAGTTAGGTGGTTGGTACAGCTATCGAGCATCGAAAGCCGCATTAAACATGTTCCTAAAAACCATGTCGATCGAATGGCAAAGAGTGGTCAAACATGGCACGGTGCTTTCACTTCACCCTGGCACCACAGATACCGCTTTGTCGGCACCTTTTCAAACCAATGTCCCAGAGGGAAAGTTGTTCACGCCAGAGCGAGTTGCTAAGGATTTATTAGGCTTGATAGAAAAAGCAACCCCGCAAGATAGCGGGGCGTTTTGGGCTTATGATGGGACGTTATTACCTTGGTAAGAGAACGCGTACAAACGTTAATACAAATGAAATAACATACTCCAGAGAGGGTCGGAGTGACCTACGTTTTCGTTGATTTATTTCTTCGGCAACGCTCAGAACAATAAACGATTTCCTCCCAATTTCGCGCCCACTTCTTTCTCCAAGAAAATGGGCGCTGACAGACCGGACAGACTTTCATGGGAAGGTTGGATTTAAAACCTTTCATCGCGCTGAATGTTCACTCCTAATTTGGTTAAAACTACTTATCAAATAGGTACAGGTAATCGCCGTAGCCTAAACTCGCCATCTTGTTCACAGGTACAAATTTCATCGCAGCAGAGTTCATACAATAGCGTAATCCCGTCGGCTTCGGACCATCTTTAAACACATGACCTAGGTGTGAATCACCAAACTTACTGCGGATCTCCGTTCTAGGGTAGAGCAGTTTATAATCGGTTTTCTCCACGATGTAACCCGGGTTAATTGGTCGAGTAAAGCTTGGCCAACCTGTGCCAGATTTGTATTTATCAGTAGAAGAAAATAGCGGTTCACCGGTCACAATATCCACATAAATTCCCGCTTCTTTGTTGTCCCAGTATTCATTATCAAACGGACGCTCCGTGCCTTCTTCTTGCGTCACGTAATACTGTAGCTCTGTTAAGTTTGATTTGATTTCAGACTGAGCAGGTTTACTGTACGCTTTCACTTTCGAAAGCAGCTTTTTTTCTTCAATCAACTGTCGAAGTGTTTTAGGACTTTCTTTTCGATCTTCACCAAATACTTCGTCGAGATATTTATCGCGACCTGATGCGTAGCGGTAGTATTTGTACTTCAAGCTACTCTTCTTGTAGTAATCCTGATGGTACGACTCCGCAGGGTAAAACTTTTCAAACTCGATCAGCTCTGTTTTCAACGGTTTTGGATAGATCATCGCCTTGTCGATTTCCATCATAAACTGCTTAGCAATCTGCTTTTGCTCCGCATTATGGTAGAAGATCGCTGGACGGTATTGAGGACCACGGTCAACAAATGAACCTTTATCGTCGGTAGGGTCGATATGACGGAAGAAGTAGTCCAGCACTTGCTCGTAGTTCACGACAGCAGGATCGTACTTCACCTCAATCACTTCAATATGACCAGATTTACCAGAAGAGACTTGGCGGTAAGTCGGGTTTTCAATATGACCACCTGAATAACCTGATACAACATCGATTACGCCGGGCAGTTGCTCTAAATCCGATTCTGTACACCAGAAACAACCGCCAGCTAGCGTTGCGATTCTTGTATTCTCTGAAGCCTTCAGCTTATCCATCGTATCGGCGGTACCTGTTTTACTCAATAGTAGAAACAAGACTGGAAGTGCGAAGGAGAAACCGGCCAATAACTTAGACATATTCTTCATAGCTACCTCATCGTTATTTTTGTAGAAAGTGTTACTTAAATAAAAAGTGTTACGTATAGAGAAAGGTAACCGAGCGAAAAAATTACAGTAATGTTGAAAATTCCGTTGCCCTTTTATGCGATAGAGCTAAAGTATCGACAAGAAACACACCGCTAGTAAGGGCAACGATGCCTTGAATAAGCGATGCTAAATGAGGTAAATCATGCAAGCTGAAGTTAAATGGATAGAAGATTTTAAATTCCTTGGGCAATCTCAGTCGGGCCACTCCGTAGTGATGGATGGCAATGGCGGTGCAACCGCACCAAGCCCAATGGAAATGGTACTAATGGCTGCTGGTGGCTGTAGCTCTGTCGATGTTGTTGATGGTTTGAAAACAGCAGGCCAAAAGGTTTCGTCAGTTAATGCCAAGCTAACCACAGAGCGTCGTGAAACCGCGCCGCGTATCTTTACGCAAGTGAATATCCACTTTGAAGTGTCAGGTGACGAGCTTGACCCAGAAGTCGTAGCAAAAGTGGCGGCTGACTCGCTAGAAAAATACTGCTCGGTTTGCTTAATGCTAGGCGAAGGTGTTGAGATGACCCACAGTTGGGAAATTGTGTAAGTCGACAAACTCCACAAAATATAAAAACAGGAAAGAGAAAAGTCCGGGCTTTTCTCTTTTTTTATTTCACAGTTCACGTACCTTGTGAAGAATCTGAAAGCAGTAATTGCAGGTTGTAGGAGTCTTCCAGTGACAGAACTAGAAAAAATGATGTCTGGCCAGGTCTTTGATGGCATGGACAAAGAAATTGACGCCATTAGAAGCCATGCTCTTCAAGCACTTAGAGCACTTAACAATAACACCGACGAAAGTCAGCGCGACGAATTGCAAAAGCAGCTATTTGGCAAGGTAGGCCGTTGTATTGTCCAGTCCCCTTTTCATTGTGAATTTGGTAAGACCATCGAAATAGGTGAAGAAACTTTTATCAACATGAACGTGGTCATGCTCGATGGTGCCAAAATTACCATTGGGAACCACGTGCTCATTGGACCGAGCGTGCAATTCTATACCGCTTCTCATTCTGTTGATTACCGAAGTCGTCGACGTTGGGAAACGTTTTGTAAACCTATCACGATTGAAGATGATGTGTGGATTGGCGGAAATTCCGTCATCAACCAAGGTGTAACAGTTGGCGCTCGCTCGGTGATTGCGGCGAACTCGGTCGTTAACCATGATGTGCCGCCAGATTGTCTATACGGAGGCACGCCAGCTAAGTTGATTCGTCGTCTCAACGAAGAAGAATTATTGTAAGAGAGCAAGCGTCGTTGTGACAATTATATAGCTTTCGAGAAGAATATAGCTTATTCGAGTTACATTAAGCCCAAATAAGCTATTTCTACATTATTCAACTTCAAAGTTTCAACTTGAACTTGAAAAACAATAAGGTATTAAGGGTTTAAACTATCTACTAATGCGAGTATTCCAGCTGAAGAGAATACGACTATCAGCATAGAGGAGTTTATAATAATTATTCCTATTAATAGAATTGATAGTGAGCGGTACCATCTAGGCACTTCTTTGGAGATATCGGGTAACTTTCGTTTTTTACCTGAGCTAGGTTGGACGATTAAACGAACAAACATCAATGTTCGGAAAAATGCGTAAGGCCATCCCGTAAATAGAGCTAGTTCGAAAGTGTTAAAATAAGGTTCTGTAAAGTAACTATTGACAACTTTTTTTGGCATTAAAATATGCATGATACCTATAAATAATGTCTGGAGAAAAATAATCAATATTCCAGAAAACATTAAGTATCCAATAATATTCCAAACTAATTGCATATGGCACCCAAGTTTGTCTTTGAAACTAAGTCAGGCTGAGAGCCTAAGTTGTTGTATGTAAGCACAGCTGCTTTACCGGAGGCGTACCCAATAGCGGTAGTACCGGCAGCGAGTACAATGGCAGTCCCCCAGCCAATAGGGTTTGATACTAAAAATAGACCGACTAACGCGCTGGTACCCATTCCTACAACTGTGCTAGTTATTGACTCAACAAAAATTTCATTCTTCTCATGTTGGTCTTGTGTATTCGCAATCTGAATGCAGGAAGCCGTCAGACCAACACCGACTAAAACATGTCCGCCCACTTTAGATGCTTGAGCTATTTTATTCAGTTTTTCGGCTTGTTTAACTATATGAGCATTCGCAGGTAACCCTCCACTTCGAGCTATGCGAATAGACTGGTGAGTCGTTTTGTTGCCAAATAACAGCTTTTCCATAGGGCCAACATTTTTCTTTAGTAGGTCTAAATGTTTTTTACGTCGACCATCATATTGTCCTTTACTTATTACTCCGTTTTTATAGTTTGCGTAAAGGTCGTTGATGTTCTCAATGAGCTTAATATTTCCTTTACTCATCAAGTTACCTGTAGCACCCATCAAGGTACCTCCTGGAATAGTAATCATATTGGCGTTGTTTTCTAACCATGCCAACGCCCAAAACATGTCAGCATGGTGCGGTGGAACTTGATTTGAGATTGATTTTGGAGGTTGATTGTAGCTGAGAAGATTGGGAGGCAAAACTTTATGGGGAGGAGAGCTGGGCATTTGAGGTTTAGACGCTGGGTAGGTCCCTAGCTTCGCGATACTTTTAGGAGGTAACGCATTGTTACTTTGAGTTTTAAGTTGAGAGCTTGATTTGGGTAGAGCTGATAACCAAATGATATCGCCAGCTCTAATGCGGTTAGGATCTGAAATATGCTTGTTTAATGTCATTATATGAGTCAGTACCATCTGATAGTCCTTGCTACCATATGGAGCACCATACATGTTTAATATAATTGATGATAAGTTATCATGAGTTTTTATTTTATACTCAAATAATCCCGACACAGAGCACCTCTAGCTAATAATTTGTTTGTGCAGATACTAACAAAAAACTATATTTAATAAGGTTTATTTTTTGTATTCTAGACTTTCATTTTAAAAAGTTAAAAATTAGCTGATGTATTTATTATTTGTATGAAATTGTTAATGTGATTTTTTACATTTAAAGTGTGATATTAAACTTGGTTGGATAAGTGAAGGTCATACATGATTTGCTAGTGATAAAAAACCTGCGATAAAAAATACAAGTGCTAACATTGTAGAGTTTATGATAATTACCCATATTATTATGAAGGATAATAGGCGGTACCACCTAGGCCCCTCTTGGGATACATCAGGTAACTTTCGCTTTTCACCTGAGCTAGGTTGAACGATTAAACGAACAAACATCAATGTTCGGAAAAATGCTTAAGGCTAACCTCCAAATATAGTTGGTCGTGTATAAAATGGATAACGTGTAATGGCGAGATGTAAGCCTTGCACAACTAACAAAGGTTGGTTAAACAAGGCTAATAGTCGGTTATGGATGAATAACGATTTGTTGCTCCTCAGTCATCACAAGTATCGCTTTGCTTTGTTCGATAAGTTGGGCAGCATAAGAAGGGGTAACGGCCTGCATATCACCTTTAGATCGAAGAGTTAAAGACTCCCACGCTTGATCTCTATATTTCCCTGCTTGGGTGTATTGAATCAGTACTTTCATAGCTTCACGCTCCGGTGTGGTTGACGTGCTACTTAAGTTAACGATCTTAGGTTGGTTGCGCATCTGTTAAAAATGAAACATTAGTTTAACCAAATGTGCCTTTCCAAATATCGCGCATTGAGCAGAGCAATTTAGAATCCTTGTGATGGAAGGATGAAGAACACTCAATCTTTCGATTCATACTGCGCAATATAATGTTTGAGAGATTTGGTTTCCGCACTCTGAAACTCTTCATCGTGCATACGCAGTGCTTGGATACGGTCGAGGCGGAACTGGCGGTAGTCATCGCGCAATTCGCACCAGGCGACCAGCGTCCAGACTTTGCCCCAAAAGAACTGGCCTAACGGTTGGATTTTTCTCTCGGTCACCTGTCCGCTTTCATCTTGGTAATCCAAACTGACCTTAAACTGATGATCAATCGCGTGGCGCAGAAGCTGCCCTCGTTTGGCAGTCTCGGATTGGGTGTGATAATCGGGCACAATCAGCGGACAATCTTCCACTTGTTGTTTGAGCTTATCGGGCAATACCGAAAGTATTTTGGTGGACGCAGAGTGAGACGCTTCGGCGAGTTCGGCATCCGACCAGGCTCGAACCATCCGCATACCCAGTTCAAGCGCCATCATCTCTTTTTCTGAGAACATCAAAGGCGGCAGATGAGAGCCAGCTTGCAACAGGTAGCCGACACCTGCTTCACCTTGAATCGGAACACCAGAACTGAGCAACGACTGAATATCGCGATAAATCGTACGTTCGCTAACTTCCATTCTTTCTGCGAGCTCTTTCGCTGTCACGGCGTAACGCTTTGCGCGCAGAAGCGTCAGTAGCTCAAACAGTCGTTCTGATTTGCTCATGATGTTCCTTATCTAGACCTACTGGTTGTTAGTGGTAGTGTGGCTGATTACTTCTCTAGCTCACTGCACATTTTTAAGTTGTGATGTTTAAGCTCGAAGCTTTCGCAGTCAATCATTGATAACAGAGGCTGAAATTCAGCGGCTTGCTTAATCTGTTTTCCCGCCTGTTTTGCATCGTCCATTGAACGCCAGTAAATGATGTCTGTCCACACATCGTCCGTCGCTTCGTGACTGAGTGAGCGATACAAAAAGCCCGGCAGATTCTTCACAAACGTTTGTGACTGTTTGGCAGCGGCGATCACGTCTTGCTCTGTTGTGCCTGCGGTTAGACGAAATTGCACAGTTTCGATAACGGTTTCCATATTGTGATTCCTTATTGGTTTTGGCGGATTGCCTGTTGAGTTCCAAATAAGGTTACGCGGATGGAATGTCAGAACATGTCAGTAGTGAAATCTCACTCACTTATCATCAATATGGTTATTTTTCTGGGCTGTTGTAACGATCCCAATAAGGTAAATCTGTGCCGAGTTTTTCGCTGATAAAATCGATAAAGGCTCTTACTTTCAACGGCATGTGCTTGCGCTCAGGAAAAACCGCATAAATGGCGTGTTCTGGCAGAGAATACTCTTCCATCACCGGTTTTAGATTTCCTGCGGCAAAGTCTCTCCCTGCAATAAATGTTGGCAGCTGCGCAATGCCCGAACCTCTTAACAGCAACTGGCGAATGGCTTCGCTGTTATTGACGATAAAGTTTCCTTTTGGAAGTACCTTGTATTCGCTGCCGTTGTTGATGAACATCCATTCGACGCCGCCACGGAAATAGGAGTAGCGCAGGCAGTTGTGACTGACTAAATCACTTGGTTTTTGTGGTGTGCCGAACTCCGCTAAGTAATCTGGCGAGGCACAAAGCACACTTTTACAAGGGGCGAGACGTTTTGCGATTAGATTGGAAGAGGTGAGTTCACCAATACGGATCCCCAAATCAAAACCGTCTTTAACCAAATCGACCATTTTGTCTTCGAGGCTTAAATCCACTTCAATTTTCGGGTAACGAGCGAGAAACTCGCTGATCAAAGGCGCGATATGCAGTACACCGAAAGACATCGGCACGGTAATTTTGAGCCGACCTTGTGGAGAGCCTTGCAGTTCCGATACCGCGTCTACGCCTTGTTGGGCTAGGTTGAGCGCTTGAGAGGCGTACTCAAAATAGCGTTCTCCTGCTTCGGTCAGGCTCAGCTTACGCGTGGTTCGGTTAAGGAGACGAATGCCCAAATCGTCTTCTAGTTGGTTGATGCGTTTGCTGATCGCCGATTTCGTCAGATTCAGCTGTTTGGCCGCAAGGGAAAAGCTGCCGCATTCGACAACAGCAACAAAAACGGGCAGGGAGGCAATCGCGTTCACTTCAATCTCCTATTATCGTGAAGCATTTATTGTTGAGCACAAGGATACAATTAATTTCCAATTATAGAGATTATCTTCAAGAAGAAAACAATCTAGACTATGCACCAGTATTACGACCTTGATTTTGGGAAGAAGAAAATGAAGTACGATTGGATCCTGTTTGACGCTGACGAAACCTTATTCCACTTTGATGCTTTCAAAGGTTTGCAGCTTATGTTTTCTCGCAAAGGCGTAGATTTTACTGAACAAGATTTTGCTCATTACCAAACCGTAAACAAACCGCTTTGGGTGGATTACCAAGACGGCAAAGTAACGGCAGATGAGCTAAAACATAAGCGTTTTACCGAGTGGGCTGAGAAGTTGAATACCACAACAGCAGATCTCAACAGCGCATTTTTAGAAGCAATGGCCGATATTTGCAGCTTGTTGCCAGGTGCAAAAGAGCTGATGGAAGCGCTGCAAGGCAAAGCTAAAATGGGCATCATCACCAACGGTTTTACAGAGTTGCAAGCAATTCGCCTTGAGCGCACAGGGATGACTGAGTACTTCGATAAAGTGGTGATCTCTGAACAAGTGGGCGTAGCAAAACCGGACTTAGGTATTTTTGAATACGCGATGCAGCAAATGGGCAACCCATGCAAAACGCGCGTACTGATGGTGGGTGACAACCTGCATTCCGATATTCTGGGTGGTAATAATTTTGGTATTGAAACTTGCTGGTTAAATACCACAGGCGCAAGCGTCGATGAGCGTATCGCACCAAATTATACCGTTGAGTCTTTGAGTGAACTAAAGAACATTTTGGTGGCGTAACCGAATCGGGTATTATTCCGCAGTAACCCTCAGAAAAATCAAGGAATAACCATGTCAGACATCAAGCAGTTAGACAGCAAAGTCGTTTACCAGAACAAGTGGATGACGGTGCGTGAGGACAAAATTTTACGTCCGAGCGGCGCAGAGGGCATCTATGGTGTGGTCGACAAACCTGATTGTGCTTCGATTCTGGCTATCGATAACGGGATGATTCACTTGGTTCAGCAGTACCGTTACACCGTAGGTCAACGTTGTTGGGAGATCCCACAAGGGGCGTGGGAATCAAACCCAGATGCGGATCATCTTGAGCTTGCCAAAGGCGAGCTGCGTGAAGAAACGGGCACGCAGGCGAGCGCTATGGCGTATGTCGGCGCGCAGTTTATCGCATACGGCTTTTTGAATCAGACATGTCACGTCTACTTCGCCAGTGATTTAACGGACGTGGGCAATCAACTCGACAGTGAAGAAGAGGATTTGATCACTCGCGCTTTTTCTGTTGAGGAGTTCGAACAGATGATGATCGACGGCACGATCAAAGATTGTGTCACCATCGCCGCTTATGGTTTGGCGAAGCTGAAGAAATTCATTTAGTTATCCATGACGATTTTTTAATGAAAACAGCGGCCTAGTGCCGCTGTTTTTAGTTTGGGTGAGCTCGTTGAGCCATTGCTTACTCGTCGATTTTCTTACCTAAGATTTCCACTTGCGCTTTTTTGGTCACCCCCGCGACTTGCAGCGCAGTGCTGCCAACCGATTCATAGTTCAACTCGATTTTGTCTAACTTCGCGTTATCTTTTGTTGGTAGGCTTAAGCTTCTTGATGACATGCCTTTAGTCAGAACACCTAAACTGTCGAACGTCTTTTCCTGACCATCTTTCATGATTACTTTAACGCTTTTCAGATCGACCGTACCTTGCGTACATTTGATTTTGATGTGGCTGAAACGAGCGTTAGCAAATGGTGACAGTGGATTGACTGTGTCGGTTTCCGATTTAAAACTGACGGTTTTATCTGCAATCTTGTCCCAACCGTTGTCTCCAGCAATCGATTGGAAAGAGGCTACAGCCGCTAAAAGACAGAGCGCGATGGTGTTGAATAGTTTCATAACTTTTCCTTACCTTAGGTTTAGATATTCTGTTTAATCAGTTCGATGACGTGTGTGACTTCGTCTTGAGTTAAAGCCCCTTCTTTCACGAATAAAATTTCGCCTTGTTTATTTTGTACGATAATCGCAGAACTTTCTTGCTGCAGATCCCAAGTTGTTGCTAATACGCCATTTTTGTCTAACACCATGGAAGACCAAAAGAATGTCTTTTTGCTGTCCTCTGCCGACGATTTTACAAATGTACCGGTTCCCCATATGGCGTCTTCTTGGTTGATTACGGTTGTGGTCTGATACTGATCTTCAGGAAAGTGAGCGGCAGTGATTGCTGACATCAGCGGCGCGTTCATCTCTTTAGCTTTACTACGACCTGCAATGGCTTGTATCACACGGACTTTGCCTAACATCTGCTGAGTTGCCCAAGGTTGATAAGCCACATCGTCTCCTTGCAGCGTCATTTCGCCATAGGTATCAATGCTGACGGATGGGGTAGTTTGACCGACAGAAAGGTTATGAGAGAAGGCGAGTGTCGGGGTGAGTGCGAGTAAGAGTGACAGAACAGATGGAGTTTTCATTGGGGGTTCCTGTAACGAAGTGAGGTTAGAGCGAATCAAAATAAGGGGCAAATACGATGCCCCTTATCGGATGTGGCGTTTAGTTAGAAAGTACAACGCGCGCATTTAGCGGTTGCAGCGGACGATTGTTTTGTCCCATGACTTCCATCAGTTTCGCGGCTTGATCTTTGGATAAGGTTTGAGTGTCTTTAAGCACAAACCAGCGCACACCTTCTGAACATGGCGGTGTGGTTAAAGAGCCGTTAAATCGATAGTAGTTTTCAGTTTTTGGCAGTAAGTCATTAATCTCAAAATTATCTTTAAAGAGCGTGGTTTGATTCTCTTGTGGGATTGCGTTGATCAGTTTAGACAGCGCTGCGTTTTGATCGCCAGCATCAAACATCACCGAAATTACCGCCAACTCGCCGTCTGCGTTGGCGTGTACAAAGTGCGCTTCAAGTGGATATTGGCGGCCTTTGATTTGGTTTTCTGAAGGTGTGTGGAAATGGAACTGTTGCAGCTCGAACGTCTCGCCATCGATGGTGAAGCTGTTACGTCCGTTCACTTGCGCTTGCAGCGTATGACCATTGTTGGTTAAACCAATGACCTGACCAGTGTACGAAAGGTTCAGTGCTTCCAGTTTTGCGTCGGCTGGGTTGTCGATGTTGATTGGGCTTTGGTTTTTCGTGGTTGCGCAGTCTTTGGCGATGTCTCCCCAGTGTTCTGGCCCGTGTTTTTCATTGCCATAGCCCCATTCCGAAGCCTGAGCCGCGCCTAGAGTGAGAAGTGAGAGTGAAAAAGCAAGTAGTGTTTTGTTCATAATAATGTCTCTGTTCGGTCGCCTTGATAAGCGTTGTTACAAGGCAATGACCTAGAGGTCTGATCACTGCCTGACAAATTAGAAACGGTGGCTGAGCTGGGTACCAATTAGGAACGCATTTGAATGGGTAACGCCCGTCACCATCGGTGCAGGAACACCTTCATACGCGTACTCTTCTACGTTGACATCTTCACCAATCAAGTACGTCATGCCGATGTCAACCGTGGTATCTGATGACCATTGGTAAGAGGCACCCGCAGATAACCAGTGACGGTTTGAATCTGGGATAGAAAGCGAAGTCAGCTCATCGACAGGTGTTTTGTCGAACATGTAACCCGTGCGAAGTGTCCAACGTTCATTGGCGTACCAAGTCGCACCGATGGAGTAGTGCGCGGAGTCTTGCCACTGAAAATCTTTTAGCAACTGATCATCAGCTTTCAAGCTGTCAAATGCTGACCAACCAATCCACTGCACAGAATAGTGCAGGGCAAATTTAGGTAAGACGCGGTGATAACCGGAAAACTCCGCAATATCCGGTAGCGGCATAGCAAGCGAGTCGTACGATTCGCCAGCAAAGTGGATGTCACCCTTGGCATCAATGTTAGGGCTGTGCTTGTAGCTTAAACCTAAGCGATGACGTTCGTTAAACTCGTACATCATGCCAATGTTCGCGCCCAGCCCAATGCCGCCAGCCTCCACATCAAGTGCGTTGCCTTTTACGGATCCACAGTGTTGTTCTAGTTCGTTTCCAAGTATGTTCCCACCAACGCAAACACCCACGTCCATATCGCGGTACAGCTCACCAGAGCCGTAAATCACATCAATACCACCACCGATACTAAAACGATCGTTCACCTTGTATGCCAAGCTTGCGCCAAGGTTGACACTCGCTACGCTGGTGACACCGCCAAAAACAGGTGCGCCATAGTTTGGTTTAAACTCCATGTCGGTTCCGAAGTTGGAATATGCCGATAAGCCTAGATACCAGTCGTCGTTGATAGGGTGAATAAAGTAAAAATTGGGTACAACGGCTGGTTGACCAACGCCATCGACGTCATCAATGTCGGTCACGGTTTGAGAGAAGGACGGGGTAATGTCAACTTGAGGGGACGGAGGAAAACCGCCCATACCAACATTGACATCTGCATTAATATTAGCTCGATGATATTGCGCATTTTTAACGGTAACGTCAGGTTTGACGTAAGTGACACCGAACGATAAGGCATTTTGTTTAAACAGCGTCATCGCTGCGGCGTTGCGGCTGACTACAGATGCATTATCACCAATGACGGCATCACCAGCAAAAGCACGACCAAGACCCGTCGCAGAATGTTCGTTAATTTGAAAACCACCGGCATACGCCGTCGAGGAGGCTAACCCGATTAATAAATAAATCGGTGAAAGAGTTAATTGTCGTTGCATGTTTTTCTCATGAATTAATTAGAAGTTGTATTGCAACTAAAATTAGTAAAATAAACAAATCTGACCAGTGTGTTTAGGAGTAAAACTAACAGTGTGCTGACAATAAGTAAATTTAACTTAATAAATATTTATTGTTGAATTTATTAATGCTTCATGGCGTGAATATAGTAGTTATTTTAAGTGTAAATTAAACCCTGAACCTCTATTTTTATTTTTGCGGTATTACTTCTCTATTTTTATTGTGCTGACTGTTCCCTAACAAATAGAGGGAAATCCAGCGATAAAGTGTCCGTGATGGAAACTCTGAGTCATTTGTATTTCCATTGCATCCCAACGTTGGTAGTTCGAATCAGCAAGAGAACTATCGTTTAAACCCACATGACACACTCCTCTCGGTCTTACCTGTGTTATGTGGGTATTTTTTATTTAACTTGCCACTTAACTCCTCTTGAAATTCAATAATTAAAAATGGCCATAATGAAATTTTAATGGATTGCATATTGAATAAGTTAAGATTTTTACTGGTTTGTTGGTATTTAAAAGTTTTGTTTATAATACTTATAACTTGAATTTCTATATTAAAAATGGTCTTTGCTATACGTATTGAATAATAAAGCTTTGAAGTGACTATAATATCTCTGATTTTTCACGTTAGTGAAGTTATTCATTCAGTTTCTTGACGTTAATTTACCTATCTTTACGTCTCGTACCCTGTACGGCTAAGACAAATAGCAGTATAAAATCAAAACGATTATTTACTTCACTCCTGCTATGAAACTCAATAAAAAATGGCTCGTTTTGTGTGGCCTACTTGCTATTGGTGCTGGTGGTTATCATTATCTGCAACGTCCAGAACCCATTTCTCCTTACGCGACAGAAGTCGTTCGCAAAGGCAATATCGAAAAGGCGGTATTAGCTAACGGCATGTTGCAAGCGTCCAAATTGGTGAATGTAGGTGCGCAAGTATCTGGGCAAATTCAACGCCTCGCTGTGAACTTAGGGGATGAGATAAAACAGGGGGACTTGATTGCACAGATTGACAGCCTGACTCAGCAAAACAGCCTCAAAGAAGCCCAAGCGTCTCTTAATAGTCTCAACGCTCAGTACCAGGCTAAGCAAGCGCAGATTAAACAAGCAAACTATGAATACGTGCGCCAAAAAGGCATGTTGGCAGCGAAAGCGAGCTCACGAGCTGATTACGAGAATGCCGAAGCGACGCTCGCCATCTACAAAGCCGAGTTAGCGCAACTGGATGCCGAAATCGAGAAAGCCAAAATCAACGTCGACAATGCGCAGTTAGATCTCGGTTACACCACCATCAACGCACCGATGGATGGCACGGTGGTCTACACCGCGGTGGAAGAAGGACAAACCGTAAACGCCAATCAAACCACGCCAACGATTATCGAGTTAGCCAAGTTAGATACGATGACGGTGAAAGCCGAAATTTCGGAAGCCGATGTGATTTTTGTTCACCCAGGCCAAACGGCGCTGTTCACCATTTTAGGCAAACCGAATCAGCAGTTTAAAGGTACATTGCGCGCCATTGAGCCGGGGCCAACCATCATGGATGGCGATGACAGCGATTTGAGCATTTCAGATAGCGACGCCATTTACTACAACGCTGTATTTGATGTGAAGAACCCGCAAGGTATTTTGCGTATTGGCATGACTGCGCAAGTTTCGATTGTCCTTGAGCAATCGGAAAATACCTTGATTGTCCCTTCACAAGTGCTGCAAAAATCTGGCGGCAAAGGCAACTATACCGTGCCAGTGCTTGAACAGGGCCAAGTGGTGGAAAAGCCCGTGACAGTGGGTATTAACAACAAAGTGAACGCAGAAATTCTCTCAGGTTTGAAGGAGGGTGACCAGGTTGTTCTTGGCAATGCTATGGATGGAGAATCATCAAGCCGAGGTGATCGTCGTCGACCTCCAATGAGGTTCTAAGATGAGTGACGTGCTTTTAAAAGTTGAGGATTTAACTCGACGTTTTGTCTCTGGCGACGAGTCGCTTACTGTGTTGAACCACATTAATTTAGAGATAAAACGCGGTGAAATGGTCGCGATCGTGGGGGCTTCGGGCTCAGGTAAATCGACGCTGATGAATGTGCTCGGCTGCTTGGATAAACCGTCCAGCGGTCGATACTTCATTAATGGGCAAGATGTATCGACGTTGGAATCCGACCAACTGGCGGAGCTGCGCCGCGAGTATTTTGGCTTTATATTCCAGCGTTACCATCTGCTGGGGGATTTAACCGCGGTGGCAAACGTGGAAGTACCTGCGGTTTACGCGGGAGTTCCTCATCGTCAAAGAACGGAGCGAGCGCAGTCACTATTGGCTCGCTTGGGGCTGGAAGATCGTTTGACTCACAAGCCCAGCCAACTGAGTGGTGGCCAGCAACAGCGCGTGAGTGTTGCTCGTGCACTGATGAACGGTGGTGAGGTGATTCTCGCCGATGAGCCCACTGGCGCATTAGACAGTCACAGTGGGCAAGAGATGATGGCACTGCTTAAAGAATTGCATCAACTTGGGCATACGATCATCTTAGTGACTCATGATATGAACGTGGCGAACTTTGCGGATCGCATCATTGAAATCAAAGATGGTGAAATCATTGCAGATACGCCAAATGCACAAGTTGTAATCAATGAGCAAGCAGCAAATACACCGAGCGCGTCTTTTCATCGCCCAGCGCAAGCCGCCAGTAAGTGGTGGAAGTGGGACAGTTTTATTGACGCGCTCAAAATGGCGCTGCTGGCGATGTCTAGCCACAGAATGCGCACGTTTTTGACCATGCTCGGCATCATTATTGGTATAGCCTCGGTGGTTTCCGTGGTGGCACTAGGTAATGGTTCACAACAGCAAATTTTGTCGAATATTTCATCCATGGGAACAAACACCATTGATGTCAGGCCGGGCAAAGGGTTTGGTGACCGCCGCTCCGGACGAGTGAAAACGCTAACCGCCGACGATGCTAAATCGTTGGAGAGTCTACCTTTTGTCGACAGTGTCACGCCGTCTTTATCCAACAGCTTAACCGTGCGTTACGCCAATCAGGATGCAACCGCGTCTGTGGAAGGGGTTGGGGAAGATTATTTCCGTGTGCGCGGTTATGAGATCGCCAAAGGTCAGTTTTGGGATGAAGAGAGTGTGAATTCGCTCGCCCAAGAAGCAGTGATTGATGACAACACCAGAAAGGAAATGTTTGCGGATAGAAATCCGATTGGTGAAGTGATTTTTCTAGGTTCATTGCCAGTGCGTATTGTGGGTGTCACGCAGAAAAAAGAAGACGCGTTTGGCAACAGCGACGCGCTGAAAATTTGGGTGCCATACACCACCATGTCGGGACGAATGATGGGACAACGCTACCTCAACGGCATTACTGTACGGATTGATGAGAACGCCCCAAGCGCAGCGGTAGAACAGAGCATCATCAACTTGTTAAAAATGCGTCACGGTACAGAAGATTTCTTCACGATTAACACTGACACCATTCGTCAGAGCATCGAGAAAACCACCGCCACCATGACGTTACTGATCTCAGCGATTGCGGTGATCTCCCTAATTGTCGGCGGAATTGGCGTAATGAACATCATGTTGGTGTCGGTGACAGAGCGCACGAAAGAGATCGGTGTGCGAATGGCAGTGGGGGCGCGGCAAGCGGATATTTTGCGTCAGTTTTTGATTGAAGCGGTACTAGTGTGTTTGTGTGGTGGTATTGCTGGTATTGGGTTGGCGTTTTTGATTGGTTTTGCATTCAGTACATCTGGCAGCAGCTTCCAAATGATTTACTCAATGAACTCGATCATCTGGGCGTTTATTTGCTCAACGTTGATTGGCATCGCTTTCGGCTTTTTACCCGCTCGCAATGCCGCCAAACTCGATCCGATAGAAGCGCTAGCGAGAGACTAAAAATGAGTAACACAATGAAATTCAAGACTCGATTGGTCGCGGCTGCCTTAAGCGCAGTGTGGTTGTCAGGTTGTGGTTCGCTTATGCGTAGCGACTATCAAGCTCCTGAGGTGCAAGTGCCTGCAAATTGGCAACAGATGCATGTTGCGGGTGATGTCAGTATGGATCCTTGGTGGTTGGCGTTTAACGACCCAACTCTTAATCAATACATTACTCAGGTGTTGGCTCAAAATAACGATTTGACGCTGGCAACGCTAACGCTAAAGAAAGCGCGTTTACAGCTGGGTTTAGCGCAAGATGACCTTTTCCCTACGTTGAGTTCTTCCACATCAGGACAAGTTCAAAAATCTCTTGATAGCGGGGAATCGGCAGATAGTTACAGCACTAACTTATCCGTCAATTACGAGTTGGATTTATGGGGAAAAATCTCGGCAGACGTTGACCAAGCCAAGTGGTCGGCGATGGCAAGTCAACAAGATCGCGAGGCGACCGCACAAAGTTTGGTAGCAACGACGGCATCGCTATATTGGCAAATCGGCTATCTGCAACAGCGCTTAAACCTCAGCCAGCGTAATGTGGTAGACGCAGCTCAAACGCTACAATTGATTGAAAAACAGTACCAACTTGGCGCTGTGGATCAGTTAGATGTGCTTGAAGCCAAACGTACGTTGGCAAGCTTACAAGCGCAGCAAAGTGAGTTTGAACAGAGTTTACTTGAGGCAAACAACGCCTTTGCGATTTTGTTCAATCAACCGCCGAAGAGCATCAGTGCGACCATCCAAATGCTGCCTGAAGGCGATATGCCATCGTTGAGTGTTGGTGCTCCGTCTGATTTATTGATCCGCAGACCCGACATTAAAGCAGCGATTTACGAAGTCAAAGCCGCGCTAGCAAATAAAGACGCAGCAGATTTGGACTATTTGCCTAAGCTGACGCTCACTGGGGCTTTGGGTGGATCGTCACAAGCGCTCAAAGACCTGCTTTCCAACCCGATCGGCAGTTTAGGTGCGGATATGACGCTACCGTTTTTGCAGTGGAATGAGATGAAAAACAGCCAAGCCATTGCCGATTTAGACTATCAATCGGCCATTGTGAGCTATCGCCAAGTGTTGTACGCCGCCTTCCAAGATGTCGAAAATGCCTTGTCAGCACGAGAAAAATTGAAGTATCAAGCGGCGCGTTTACAAGAACAATATGATGCCGCAAGTGCCGCTGAGTCCATATATGCTGCGCGGTATCAGTATGGCTCGACATCGATCATGGACTATTTGAATGCCCAAGAAGACACCAGAAACGCACAAGCTTCTTTGTTGGAGAACCGCTACAACCAGTTTCTCACTCAGGTTACGCTTTACCAGTCTTTAGGAGGAACCGACGTTGCGCCGTTGTAATTAGGTGTCAGCTCACACTAGCGAAGCGCCATGCAACAAAGCCTTTTTTGAAGGTATTACTGGTCCCATGAATGGGACCAGTAATAAAAGCTTAAGTTACTTGGCGAACTTCTTGAAAGGTGCATCAACCGGGGTGTCAGCTAGGTGATTGGTGTAGTTACTCATCACTTTTTGCGCTAGACCAAGAACAATTTCAAGCAGTTGCTGCTGTCCGTAACCTGCCGCAAAGAATTTCTCTATCTGAGACTCTTCCACTACACCACGTTGACGCACCATTTGAAGCGTTGTTTCTCGTAGTGTTTCAAGTTTTTCGTCTGCCAATGGTGTTTGGTTGACGAGAGCATCAACAATCTCCTGATCCACTTTCATTGACGCCGCGATCGCACTATGAGCAGGAACGCAGTAGTGACAACCATGTTCAACGTTGATGGTTTGCCATACGACGGTCAATTCTTCTGCGTTAAATGATGTTTGTTGAAAGAGCTCATGCACAACTTGATAACCCTCAAGCAAGGTTGGCGCTTCAGCCATAACAGCATGAAGATTTGGTAGCATGCCAAACGCTTTGACTGAATTTTCAATCAGATGCTTTGATCCTTCGGGTGCGTTTTCTGCGGTATACAGTTTAAATTCTGCCATGTTTAAATCTCCTGTAATTGGATATGAGCGGATTAGGCAAGAACAGGATAGTTGATTTTGAGCGGTCGCTCAATATAAAATTGAGCACATGTTCAAAATTGATAATTGCTCATGGCGAATACAAAGAAATTCCAACGTGATGAAGTGGTGAAAGCTGCCTCGGATCTATTCTGGAAGAAAGGTTTTCATGCAACATCTACACGTGATTTACAAGATAGCGTTAATCTGCGTCCTGGAAGTATCTATGCGACGTTTGGGTCAAAAGAGGGGCTATATTGTGAAGCGCTAAAAATGTACGTTGCGAACTTACAAGCCCTGTTTGAGTTGCATTTAGCTCAGAACACAACGGTTCTAGATGCAATAGAAGCTTTCGCGATTGATGTGGTTATCAATCAGCGAGACTCCAATCCCAGTGAAGTGTGCATGTTAGTCAAATCAGCAAGTGAATTTGCTGAGGATTTTAATGCGCTGCGCAATCAAACAAACAGCTTAGCAAACCAATTTGAATCTTTTCTTGCAAAGCTGTTTGAGCGAGCAATCGAGAATGGCGAAATTGAAGCCCAGGATACATTGCTTCTTGCTCAGTTGTTCCAGGTTCAGTTTACGGGTATACGAGCCTACTCATACCGCAGTGATGATGAAACCTTAAAGACGTTGATCTCTATTATGGTGAACAGCTTCCGCGGTAACGTACCAAAACAGAACGCTGAATGAGACTGCTCAAAGTCAACGTCTCTAAATCAACGGCTTGAAGTAAGCGAGCTCAAATAAACCCGTTATCGGGGGTCGATATCGATAAAAAATGACCACGAAGCATCGTGGTCATTTTTATGCAGATTAACTTGCAATGAACAACAACGGCTTATTAAAAGCGAAACTCTTCTAAGTTATTGCTGCTTTCTAACATTTTTTCAGCCACATAACGATGCGTTGCTGTGGTTGGGTGAGTCACATCCCAGAACACGAACTTATCTGCGCCAGATGCTGCACATTCAGAACGTAATGAGTGAGTGTACATGTAGTCAACAGAGGATGAACGGTTGATGTCTAAGCAAGGGTCGCTTGCATTTACGAAACCGTGTTCTTCTGGTGCCGAGGTTAACTTCTCAAACAGTGCGTGTGTATCAAACAATGCGATGTTGTAGCCTTGGGCTTTGTAGTACATCGCTTGTGCTTTGATGAACTCGTTCATCTTCAATACTTTCGCACGAATCGTTTCAATTTCTTCCTGTGTTGAGTATTTGAACTGTGGTGCTTTGGTTGCATCTGGCAGTGTCATCAACATGAAGTTCTTCGCGCCAGCGTCTGTTAAACGAATCAGAGCTTCAGCGTAATCCGCTTTTACTTCCGGCACGCTACGGTTGTAGTTCATGAAATCATTTAAACCAAACTCTAACGTAAACAATGTGTTAGCAGGGTTGTAGTTCTTCGCCAGCTTTGTGTAGGTTAAGTAAGAAGAAACTTGTTCGCCGACACCAGTTAGCGCGATGTATTGGTTTTCACCTGCTGCGCCACCAACTGCCCAGTTGTATAGCGGTAAGTTTTTGGCTTTAGCAACGTATTCCGTCCAAACAAAACCGTTTGAGAAGTGACCCAAGAACCAGCTATTCGGGTTAGGAAAGCGCCATTGGGACGCGTTAAAGATGTTGCCTGTATCAGACAAGCTATCGCCTAAAGCCACTACTTTGTTTATCTGATCTGGTTGCATTGCAGCATCATTGCTCCAGATCGTGTGGTTATAAGAATAACGATTGTCGGCAGCAAAAAATGTAATGTCTGCGTTCTCGTTCGCTAGATCTAGTGTTTCTTCACAACGCTGGCGAATTACGTTTTGTGAGGTATTGGTGTAGAACATGTTTTTAAATGAAACAGAGCTCCACCAATAACCATCGATAGTGAAGTCACTACCATCTTTGTTTTTTGCCCATTTCCAATCGGTAGCCGCATCGTCCTTAGAGTGGCTCGTACGATACCAGCATCGAACGTACGTATAAGTTTGATTTTCTTGCGCGCTAACCACTTCAGCCGCAGAAACCATTGCCGGTGATAAAGTTGGCTCCTCTGCAATGGCGGAGGCAAGCGGAAGTAATGCAGTTAATAGTGTGATTGTTTTTTTCATCATTCACTCTTCTTGTAATGGTTATTGTTCCGAATGCGTGAATACGCTCGGCTATAACAGTATTTAGATGAGAATTTTTCTCACTAAACCTTCTAATTCTGAGTAAATGCTCAAGACAGTCAACAACTAAATATTCAATATTTCAGTTTTGGCACCACGGTCAAAAAATCCATTCAGCATAGCAATCGATTAAATGGGTGATATTTAGAATAATTACTCACTAACATTAATTTAACATTCACTTTTTGTTAATTAAGTAATTGCTTTATAAGGCTTTGTTGATGATTTTTAATGTTAACTTAAAGTGTTTATTGAATGATCTTTTGTACAAATTTGTATATTCATGAAACAAATTGTTTGGCATTTTTGCTCTGTAAACTATAGCTGAAGCTCTCATGTAAACATCATGATGATGACTTTTCATGAGAATATAGTGAATAAAAATTAGCTCAAATAAGGAATAGGGCAAATGCACTACACAACAAGTAAAAAACAAGGCTTATTTTCGTTGTCTGCCGTAGCAATAGCACTGACCACTTCGATGTCAGCGTTTGCGGCTCCACCAATGGGATTTGATGAATCTAAGTTACCGACGAAGTACATCGTCAAATTCAAAGAAGATGCAGTCAGCCGTTCTTCAATGGGGGGTAACTCATTCTGGGGGCCACGAATCGCGCAGGAGTCTGTTCTAGAACAGGTGAAGGCACGTAAGGTGGAAAAACTGGGCAATCGCGCCATTTACAGCGTTGAATTGGATGGCGATGACTTAGAGCCGCTTCGCAACCGTAGTGATGTGGAATACGTGGAAGTCGATCCACCTCGCTATTTGCTCAGCGAAACGACCCCATGGGGATATGAAGCGGTTAATGCTCAACTGCTAGCCGACTTCAATGCGGGTAATCGCACTGTATGTATTATCGATTCAGGGTACGACATTTCGCACAACGACCTAAGCGGTAACCGCGTTGCTGGTACTAACGATAGTGGTACGGGATCATGGAGTGATCCGGGTAACAACAATGCCCACGGTACTCACGTCGCGGGTACGATTGCTGCGATTGCCAACACCGAAGGTGTAAAGGGTGTGATGCCAAACCAGAATGTGAATTTGCACATCGTGAAAGTATTTAACGAATCGGGTTGGGGTTACTCATCTGGGCTTGTTAAAGCAATCCAGACCTGTGCCGATAATGGTGCTAACGTTGTGAACATGAGCCTTGGTGGTAGTCAATCAAGCCGAACTGAGCAAAATGCACTGCAAAATATTTACGATCAAGGCGTTCTATTGATCGCCGCTGCGGGCAATGATGGCAATACAGCGCACAGCTATCCAGCTTCTTATGACTCAGTGATGTCTGTTGCGGCTGTTGATAATCAAAATGATCATGCAGCGTTCTCACAATCTACTAATCAAGTTGAGATCTCAGGCCCGGGTGTGGCGATCTTATCAACGGTTACGGTAGGTGAAGGTAAACTTTCTGATATTACCTTGAATGGTGTAAGTCAGTTTGATCGTGGGATTGTTCCTCACAATCGTTTGATCAATAACGGTTCTTCGTATGTTCCGGATCCAATCGCTGGTTCAGTAACGGCAACGCTAGATAGCTGTGATGTATCTGGCGGTAATGTTAACTGTGGTGATATGTCGGGCAAAATTTGTTTGACTGAGCGTATTGGCAACCAGTCTTCAGGAAACTACCCTGAAGTGGATGCGGTTCAGGCTTGTTACAATGCGGGTGCGCGAGCTGCAATCGTATACAGCAACTCTGAACTACCTGGTTTACAAAACCCATTCTTGGTAGACACAAACAACGCTTATCGTATGGTTTCGGTAACGGTTGATCGTGCATTTGGTCAAGAGCTATTGGGGTATGTTGGTCAGGAAATTACTGTTGCAACAACCTCTGGTGAAGATTACGAGTACTACAATGGTACATCAATGGCGACACCGCACGTAACGGGCGTAGCTGGCTTGGTGTGGAGTTACCACCCAACCTGTACAGCAGCGCAAGTACGTAATGCCCTAGTGAAAACTGCAACAGATATTGATGTTGCTGGTCGAGACAACCGTACTGGCCACGGCCTAGTTAATGCTGAAGCGGCGAAGCTGTTCTTGGACGCTGGCTGTAATGGACCTGATGGTGGTAGCTCTTCGGACTCTAGCTTCTCAAATACCAGCCCTGTTGCGATTCCAGATAATAAATCTTCTGGCGCAATCAGTGCAGTAGAAGTCGATCGCTCTGGTGATTCAGGCACAGTAAGTATTGACGTTGATATTAGCCACACTTACATCGGTGATCTACGAGTGACTTTAACGTCACCGACTGGTGGAGAAGTTGTACTTCACAATAATACTGGCGGTAGCGCTAACGATATAAAAAACACGTTCCAAGCGGATTTTTCTGGTTTTGAATCGCAAGGTACATGGGAACTAAAAGCGGTGGACAGTGCCAGAAGAGACACAGGCACCATCAACAGTTGGACTCTGACCTTTCAATAAGGAGTGACTATGAAGAAGTTGACCTTACTTTCTTTGTCTGTGGTAGGCGCTACCGCACTATTGGCAATCGGACTGAGCTCAAGCAGCTTGGCAAACAATCAAGGATTTCCTCTCGTGGATGAACGCCAAGATCAAGCCGAGCAGCAACCTGCGCGTTACTTTGTTAAGTATCATGAAGGAAAAGAGAGCGAAGTGAGAGCGCTTCTTCGTCAGCACAACATTGAAGTGGTCGACGCTCTGGTGAAACAACACGTGTTGGTTGTGGTGGGTGAACAGGCGGAAGTCGAGAAGCTCGCGGATCACGATGCGGTCGAATACACCGAGCAAGAGCCGACAAGAAAGCTGCTATCTAACGGAAGTACGCTTCAATAAGCTAAACTTGCTTAAGATAGTGCCAAAAAGAAAAACGCCCCTCACGTGAGGGGCGTTTGTTTTCTTTCTACGATTGTTTTGTATGATTATTTTTTATGACTGGTTTCTTCTAAAGCTAGTCGCTTGCTATGACTAGAGATTCTTGAAGATTGATGCCGATGAGCCTATTCGCGCCTCAATCAAGTCAGTTATCAGCTAGTCATATTCAGACTAACCACTTAGCGAACAATCAGACCCAGTAGGATACCAACAGCGCCGAAGTCTGCGTCACTGAAGGTCGTGTTAGCAAAGCCTAGGTCACCAAGTACTGGCATTAGGAATACTGGTAGGAAGGTAATCAGTAAACCTTGCGCAAAAGCACCTAAGATTGCACCGCGACGACCACCTGTAGCGTTACCAAATACACCTGCTGCAGCACCTACGAAGAAGTGTGGAACGACACCAGGGATAATCACAGTAAGACCCATCACGTAAAGTAGGAACATACCCAAAAGACCCGCCGCAAAGCTCGATAGGAAGCCCACCAATACCGCGTTTGGTGCGTATGGGAATACAACCGGACAATCAAGCGCAGGTTTCGCGTTTGGTACTAGTTTGTCTGAGATGCCTTTAAACGCCGGAACGATTTCTGCGATAACCATACGTACACCTTGAAGGATAACGTACACACCACCGGCGAATGTGATGGATTGCATCAGTGCGAACATGAACCAGTGCTTACCACCGCTAACTTCGCGTACAAAGTCACCGCCAGCGAAGATACACGTCACCATAAAGATGATGCCCATGGTGAACGAGATTGCTACAGGCGTATCACGTAGGAACAACAAGCTCTTAGGTACGTTCATCTCTTCAGTAGAGTGTTCTTTATTACCGAACTTGCTGCCAATAAAGCCCGCTAGTACGTAAGAAAGGGTAGAGAAGTGACCAATCGCAACGTCGTCAGAACCTGTTACTTGCTTCATGTACTTGTGAGCAATCGCAGGGAAGAACACCATCACAGAGCCCACAACTAGAGAGCCAAGCGCGATCAGTGGAACACCTTTCATGCCGCTAGAAGCAAGGATCGCCGCTACCATCATTGACATAAATAACGTGTGGTGACCCGTTAGGAAGATGAATTTCCATGGCGTGAAGCGAGCGATCAGAATGTTCACTAACATACCGAAGAACATGATCATCGCCATCTCTTTACCAAACGCTTCTTGTGCGATAGAGACGATAGCTTCGTTGTTTGGAACCACGCCAGTGATGCCGAACGCGTGTTGGAAAATCGTCGCGAAGTCACCCAGAGAAGTTACAACCAGACCCGCACCCGCACCAAGCACGATGAAACCAAGAATAGTTTTTACCGTGCCTTTAATACACTCAGTGACTGGTTTTTTCTGGGCAATTAAGCCGATTAGGGCGATAAGACCTACCAGAACCGCCGGCTCTGATAGGACGTCGTTCATTAAGAAACTGAAAAATTCCATAACGCCACCTTATAGAGCGCCAAGCTCTTGAAGTGCTGCAGATAGACGCTCTTTCATTGCCACTTTGTCGACCATGTTATCAAGCGCAACGATTCGTGGTTCAACGCCAAGCGCGTTCAACTGTTCAACGATGTCGTTAGTACCGATGAAGATGTCACAATCCGTACCTTTTGCAGAGCCTAGATCGATATGATCCACTTCTGCGTTTACATTCAATTCTTTCACGATGCCTTTGATGCTCATTTCCATCATTAGGCTAGTACCAAGACCGTGACCGCAAACAACCATAATTTTCATAATTCAGACCTTTTCTTTTTATAGGGGTGTATGCCCATTTTTTAAGGGCACATCAGGAGTTAGTATTTTTCGATGATCGCGAGAACATCTTGTGTGTTTTGAGCGGTGCAGATGGCTTCTACATGCTCTTCATTCATAAACAACTCAGCCAGTTTAGAAATCGCATCCACGTGCGAGTTACTGTCTGTCGCGGCTAGCGTAACCAGCATTTTTACTGGGTCGTTACCTTCAGAATCGAAGTTCACGCCGTTTTGAATCACTGTGATGGCAAGAGACAAACGGTTAACGCCATCTTCAGGGCGAGCGTGTGGCATTGCCATACCAGGACCTACCACGTAGTAAGGACCGAGCTCTTCGTGTGAGCGGTAAATAGCGTCCACGTAGCTTGGCTCAATCGCGCCATTTTCAATCAGTGCTTCACAGGATTTGCTCACCGCATCTTTCCAGTCAGTAGCATCAGAATGGATGCGAATCACATCAGAGGTAATCAGTTCACGTAGCATTGGATCTTTCCGGTTTGTTGTTTTGTTGATGGGTACTTTATCGATCAATTTGTCAGAAAAACCTGAGAATGATCACAAATGGTAGCGCTATCTGATAGCGCTATCATAAATTGTGATAGCGCTACCATTTTTATCAGTCATCCGAGTTTCATATGCTTGTGATCGACTTCTAATGCGCTAATATCAAAACCACTAAAACGCTGTGGTAAGATGTCGCGGCAGAAAATAGAGAACACTAAATAAGAACAATGAGCGAACCTCGCAAACGAAGAAGTACTGGCAATGTCACCTTGGCGGACGTCGCTAAAAAAGCCGGCGTAGGCACCATGACGGTGTCGCGAGCATTACGAACGCCCGAGCTAGTATCTGACAAGCTGAGAGAAAAGATTCAACAAGTGGTTGATGAGCTCGGCTATATCCCGAATAAAGCGGCAGGGGCTTTGGCGTCTGCTGAAAGTTACTCCATCGCTCTTATCATTCCTTCCCTGTTTGAAAAAGCGTGCGCGCTTTTCTTACCGAGCTTTCAACAAGCGTTGAACAAAGCGGGTTATCAGTTACTGCTTGGCTACAGCGACTACTCGGTAGAGCAAGAAGAGAAACTGCTTTCGACATTTCTTGAGAGCCGCCCAGCCGGAGTCGTGCTGTTTGGTAATGAACACAGCCAACGTACTAATCAGCTTTTGGAAGCCTCGAACACGCCAGTATTGGAAATTGCTGAGTTAAGTTCGAAAGCCAGTTACCTCAATATCGGTGTTGACCATTTTGAGGTGGGTAAAGCCTGTACCAAGCATGTGATTGAGCAAGGCTTCAAGAACGTGGGCTTCATTGGTGCGCGTGGGGATCACTCCACTTTGCAACGTAAGCTACACGGCTGGCAAAGCGCGATGATTGAGAACTACCTTGCACCGGACCATTTCTTAACCACCCACGAAGCGCCATCTTCACAATTAGGTGCGGAAGGGTTGGCAAAGTTATTGCTGCGCGATTCAAGTTTGAATGCTCTGGTATGTAGCCATGAAGAGATTGCGATTGGCGCGTTGTTTGAGTGTCATCGCCGAGTGCTGAAAGTCCCGACTGACATTGCGATTATCTGTTTGGAAGGCTCTTCTATGGGTGAGCACGCCTACCCAAGTTTGACCTGTGCGGAATTCGATTACGAACGTATGGGGACGAAAGCCGCAGACAAGTTACTGCAAGCCATTAAAGGTGAGCCTGTAGAACATGCAACGGACATGGGCTTTAAGCTAAAACGCCGAGCGAGTACTGCGATCAACTAACCTCATTTGGTTAGAAACTAATACGTGATACAAAAAACCTCTCGATGCTGAGAGGTTTTTTATGTGTGAGAATAATGATTCTCTACTACGGACGCTCACCTGCTGCTAAGCGACGTTCGATATCTGCAACCACTTCAGGGAAGTCAGCAATGGTGTCGATGAGGTAATGCGGCGAGCTCTTGAGCAATTTTGCACGCGCTTTTTCACGGGCGGCATTAAGCGTTGCTTCGTCCGCAGCTTGGTATTCTTCAAACGTTAGACCTGCTTCGTTACCAGAAAGTAATAGACCAACGGTCCACATACCGGCGTTATGACCTTCATCGATGCCCGGTGCGGCGTCATCCACTTTGACACACGTATTAACGTCCGTTACATTCAGCTCAATCACGTTTTTCAGTGCCATAAATGGTGCTGGGCGACCACCTTGCGGCAGGTCATCCGTTGCTACCACGTAATCCGGTTTGTAGCCGTAATCCGCTGCCACTGGAATCAGTACGTCCATCACTTCGCGAGGGTAACCAGAACAAGAACCGATCTTGATGCCTTTGTCTTTCAGAGCGTTCACAACTTCAATCGCATTAAGGATTGGCTCTGCGTGGTCAGCCACTTTTGCTTTTTGCAGCGGCATGAATGCTGCGTAGATAGCGTCGATGTCTTCGCTGGTCATTGAGCGACCAAACTTCTCATTCCAGCGCTTATCAACTGCAGGAATACGACCCACTGCTTGGATGTGATCCCACTTACCAAGACCCATTGGTTCGCGCGCTTCTTCAAGGTCGATTTCAAAATCAAAGCCTTGTTTGAACGCTTCCACAAAGATGCTGGTTGGCGCAAAAGAGCCGAAATCGACGATAGTGCCAGCCCAGTCAAAGATCACTGCTTGAATTGGTGAGTTGCTCATGTTCAATCCTTTTTCTTGCTTGCCAGAGCGCTGCCTACACATTGGAACCGCGCTCTGGATAAATTGGTTTTTGTTGAGGTCTATTGACCCTAAATGTAGTTAAAGTCTTTATACACTTTGGCGATGGCTTCTTCGAAGATCGCCAACGCTTCTGTCAGTTGTTCGCGAGTGATGATCAGCGGTGGGCTGAGTTGAATCACGTTACCTTGCGATACCTTGAAACTCACTCCGTTGTTGAGGCATTGGTACAGCACAGCTTCCGCTTCGTCATACGCGCGTGCTTTGCTTTCGTGGTCAGTGACCAACTCAATGCCCCACAACATGCCGATGCCACGCACATCACCAATCACTGGGTATTTGGCTTTCATCTCTAGCAGCTTTTCACGCATGAACTGGCTGTCGGCTTTGGCTTTATCTAGCAAGCCGTCTTGCTCAATGGCTTCCATGGTTGCCAGTGCTGCAGCACAACCGATAGGACTTTTCTCATGAGTGTAATGACCCATGGAGATTTGCTCGGCGGTGTTGTATTTGTCTTTGGTTACCATGGCTGCGATAGGCACTAAGCCTCCGCCCAAACCTTTTCCGATGCAGAGTATATCTGGCTCGATGTCGTAGGTTTGGTAGGTAAACCATTCACCGCTGCGACCCATACCGTTAGGGATGTCGTCGATGATCAGCATGACATTGTGTTTGTCACAGATTTCACGGATGCGTTTCCAGTAGGCTTTACTTGGCACTTGAACATCTGTGTTGCGAACCGCTTCTGCGATAAACGCGCCCACGCCGCCTTCTTTCTCAATCACGTATTCAAGGTAATCGGCGTAATGCACATCGCTGCTGTCCGCAACTGGGAAAGCGCCACGGTAAGATACGGCTGGTGGAATGCGTTCAACACCTGCCATTAATGGCCCCATGCCTTGTCGGAAACACGCTTCGCCACCTACTGAGATGGCATCCAACGATGCGCCGTGGAAGGAATCCCACAGAGACACCACCTTGTAGTTGCCCGTGATGTGGCGCGCTAGTTTAAGTGCCATGCCAACCGCAGATGTGCCACCTGGAGCAAACAGCACGCGGTTCAATTCGCCGCCACAGATTTGGGTGAGCTTTTCGGCACATTCAATTGCGGTCTCGTTGGTAAAACGACGTGGTGAAAACGGCAGTTTGGCAATTTGCTCTTGCACGCGTTTAATCACATGCGGATGACCGTAGCCCAGCTGATGGACGTTATTGCCATGGAAATCCATGTACTTTTTGCCTGTAGCATCTTGGATGTAGATGCCTTCTGCTGCTTCCAAGGTATCTAAGCAAGGTGTCGACATTGCTTGATGAAGAAATACCTCTGAATCACGCTTTAACAAGGCTTGCGTGCGTTCGTCATCCATCGATGCATTCCAAGCTTGGCGCGCTGGTGTCGTGTTGACATCGCCTTCGCTACGGAAATGGGTCGGTTTGATATTCTGAGTCATAACGCTTTCTCAATCAGAAGGTTGCTTTACGCAACTTGCCAGTACATTGCTTTTTCAATCGCACCGATTAAGCGCTCGATATCTGCTGGGTAAACTTCTCCAATGTTGCCGATGCGGAAGCAATCTGCGTTCGATACTTTACCCGGATAAATCACGAAGCCTTGCTCTTTCAAACGCGTGTAGAACGCTTTGAATTGGTAATCACTGTGCGTCGGAGAGTAGAAAGAAGTGATGATTGGCGAGTGAAGGTCATCACTCAGTAGCGGTTCGAAACCCAAAGAGCGCATACCTGCAACCAGTGTTTTCTGGTTAGTTTGGTAGCGGTTATGACGAGCCTCAATGCCGCCTTCTTGTTCCAGTTCTAGCAATGCTTGGTAGAAAGCGCGAACTGTGTGCGTTGGAGACGTGAAACGCCATTTGCCGTGGTTCACTTCCATACAGTGCCACTGGTCGTAAAGATCAAGGCTCAAAGAACGCGCCTGACCTTGGCACTTTTCTAGCTCAGTTTGTTTCGCAATCACAAAGCCAAAACCCGGTACGCCTTGAATACATTTGTTTGCAGAGCTGATCATAAAATCGATGCCTAGCTCTGCGATATCGATAGGAATGCCACCAAAGCTCGACATGGCATCGAGAATCACCACTTTACCGTGTGCTTTTGCCGCAGAAGCAAATGCCTCAATTGGGTTAAGCATGCCAGTGGTTGTTTCACAGTGAACAATTGCCACGTGTGTGATAGCAGGATCCGATGCCAATGCAGTTTCCACCTCGTTCAAGTGTGGCTGTGATGTTTCGCCTGGGGAAACTACATGGCATGGAATATTTAGGTAATCAGCGATCTGAGCGATACGCGCACCGTAAGCACCGTTGTCGACAACCAACAATTTTCCATCTTTGCCAATAGCACTGCCAATCGTTGCTTCTACTGATGCGGTGCCGCTACCTTGCATTAGTACGCTGGTGTAACCGTCTTGCTCCGTCGCCAGTTTTACAAGCTTAGTGCGGATCACTTCTACAATGTCTTTGTTGTATTCATCATCCCAAGTACACCAGTCTTTTAGCATGGCTTCACGTACTGTTTCAGAAGTAGATAGAGGACCTGGAGTCAGTAGTAGGTATTCGTTTTTCATCTCGATTTCCATCAGAATAGGCTAATTGGTCTACACCAAATTTCAAGTTCACTCTAGCGAGGAAGAAAAGGGCAGTAAATAGGCGAATCTCCAATTTCATAAAACTTTAATATCCAGAAAATGGCGGATTAATTGAACGATTATTCATCGATAATTTTCGTAAAACTGCCATTTAATGGTCATGAATTCGTCACAAAGGCTCAGTAGGGTGTATATCGTCAACTGGTACAGACCAAATGAAAACTTAGCCAAATTAACTGGAGAAAATGATGAAAAACCGTTTGATGAAAGGATCGCTGGCTGCACTTGTCTCTCTGCTAGCTACGAATGCAATGGCAGCACAGGAAGTCACGGTTTACACCGCTTTCGAAACTGACATTCTTGCTAAATACAAGTCTGCGTTTGAGAAAGATAACCCAGATATCAAGATTAAGTGGGTTCGCGATTCCACCGGTATCATGACGGCGAAATTGCTGGCAGAAAAGAACAACCCTCAAGCGGAAGTGGTTTGGGGTCTTGCTGGCTCGTCAATGGCACTGCTTAAAGATGAAGGTCTTCTTAAGCCTTACACACCAAAAGGTTTGGAAGAGCTGCACGCGAACCTAAACGACCCTCAATCAAACCAAGCTTGGTTCGGTAACGATGCGTTCTTCAACGCAGTTTGTTTCAACGAAGCGGTAGCGAAACAACTTAACCTACCGAAACCAACGTCTTGGGAAGACCTAACAAAGCCGGTTTACAAAGGTCACATTGCAATGCCTAACCCTGCGTCTTCGGGCACTGGCTACATGCAGGTTTCTGCTTGGCTACAAAACATGGGTGAAGATCAGGCATGGAACTACATGCGTGACCTAGACAAGAACATTGCACACTACACGCACTCTGGCTCTAAGCCATGTGTTCAAGCGGGTATGGGCGAAGTGGCTATCGGTATCTCGATGGCGAGCCGCGGCGCGAAGCTGAAAACACAAGGTGCACCACTAGCGGTTATCACACCAAAAGGCATCGGCTGGGAATCAGAAGCCGTTGGTCTTGTAAAAGAGTCGGATGCAGCGAAGCGCGTTGTCGACTGGTCAATCTCTAAAGCAGCAAACGAGCTTTACGTAGAAATGTATCCGGTGGTTGCACATAAAGAAGTGAAAGCGACTGTGTCTAACTTCCCGAACGTTCAAGAGAACATGGCGAAGATGGACTTCGCGCAAATGGGCAGCAAGCGTGCAGAGATTCTAGCGGCATGGTCTGAGAAGTTCGACGCGAAATCAGAGCCAAAGTCTTAATCGAATTTGCTTTGAGTTGAATGTTGAAATCCACCTCGATTGAGGTGGATTTTTTGTTTTCTCTGTTATTTCAGAGTTTGTTGAAAGTAGATTCCTAGTCTCACCTAGGTTCGCTGGAATGACGGACTTAAGAAAGTTGGGATCTTCTATCCGCACTCACAACGTCATTCTCGAGAGCGACGAAGGAGTGAGTCGGGAATCTCAGAATATAGTGCTTGTAAGAGATTCCGGATGGCTCGCTTAGGCTCGTCCGGAATGACGATCTTAAGTATATGGAGTGAAGGTCAAAACTTGTCGTTCTGAGCCGCGAATGTGATTTCAGAATTTATGATCCACACTCATCACGTCATTCTCGAGAGTGACGAAGGAGCGAGTCGGGAATCTCTAATTGTCACGTAAACAAACTTCGCTTCCCTTCATCTATTTGTCATCTTCTGGCTATAAATTTGTCATTGGAACGTAACACTCCAAAACTAAAGTTGGTATATACCATTTGGAGCGTGTGTTATGTCAACTAACCAACATTACCTAAATATCGAAAATGTAGTGAAGCAATTCGGACAGTTCACTGCATTAAAGAAAATCTCGCTAGCGATTGAAAAGGGCGAGTTCGTTTGTTTTCTTGGTCCTTCTGGCTGCGGTAAAACCACTCTGCTACGTGCCATTGCAGGTTTAGACTTGCCAACGTCTGGTGCGATTTTTCAAAACGGTCAAGAGACCACATTCTTGCCACCAGAGAAGCGCGATTTTGGCATCGTATTCCAATCTTACGCGCTGTTTCCGAACCTTACCGTGCAAGAGAACATTGCGGTGGGTTTGAAGAACCAAGGCATGTCGACCAAAGAAGCGTTAGAGAAGGTAGATTACTGGTTAGAAACCATTGGTCTTCCAACCTCTGGCGAGAAATTTCCTAACCAACTTTCTGGTGGTCAGCAGCAGCGTGTCGCTTTGGCTCGTGCATTGGCGTTGTCTCCGGGTCTACTGTTATTGGATGAGCCGCTGTCAGCGCTGGATGCAAAAGTACGTGTTCACTTACGTGATGAGATTTGTAAGTTGCAACGCAAGCTTGGCATCACCACCATCATGGTTACGCACGATCAGGACGAAGCGCTGTCGATGGCGGATCGTATCGTGGTAATGAACCATGGCGTGATTGAGCAAGTCGGCACACCGCAAGAGATCTACCAGCAACCAGCAACGCGCTTTGTCGCTGAGTTTGTCGGCAGCATGAACTTTATTGAAACCTCAGTCGCCACGGACTCCCAAGTACGCATTGCAGAAACCCTAATGCCAGCGCCCAGCTTGACTAATCGTAAGATCCAACGCGGTGACCGCTTCGACCTTGCGGTGCGTCCTGAAAGCATCAAATTCGTTGAAAACTACACCAACTCTTTACCTGTGCGAGTTACCGCAACCGAGTTTTTGGGGGCGTTTTTCCGCATTGATTGCGTATTGCAAAACGACAGCTCAACGAAAACCATCGTCGTGGATGTACCTATGGAAACGGTTCAAAAACTCAATATCAAAGCGGGCGATGTACGTTACATCCAGTTTGCTGAAGAAGGGCTGCATGGTTACGCCGTGCCCTCGGTTGATAAAGCGCTAGCGGCGTAGGTGTAAACATGGATGCGAAGACAATGACGATGAATAGCCTGACCACACAAGACAAAGCAAAATCCTTACTCGGACGTGTCAGCCGCGACAACCTTGTGTTGTTCGGTTTGCTCGCAGGCTTGTCGACCATGATGGTGCTGTTCATCTTAATGCCGCTTTGGGCAATGTTGACCAAGAGTGTGCAAAATGCCAATGGCGAATTTGTCGGATTGGCAAACTTTGCGACGTACTTTTCCTCTTCAAGCTTATGGGTATCGGTGGGCAACACCTTCACTTTGGGCGTGATTGTGACCTCGGTAGTTGGTGTGCTTGCGTTCGGTTATGCCTACGCGCTGACTCGTTCATGCATGCCGTTTAAAGGTTTGTTTCAAATCCTAGGCACTGCGCCAATTCTCGCGCCTTCGTTGTTGCCGGCGATCAGTTTGATCTTCCTTTTCGGTAATCAAGGCATTGCTAAAGAGATGCTGTTAGGAAACTCGATTTACGGCGTGATTGGTATCTCGATGGGTTTGATTTTCTGGACCTTCCCTCATGCATTGATGATCTTAACCACTTCGTTGCGCACTTCTGATGCCCGCTTGTATGAAGCAGCCCGCGCACTTAAAACATCGCCCATCAAAACCTTCTTTATGGTGACGCTACCTGCGGCGAAATACGGTTTGATCAGTACGCTTATCGTCGTCTTTACACTGGTTATCACAGACTTTGGTGTGCCGAAAGTGATTGGTGGCAGCTACAACGTTCTGGCGACTGACATCTTCAAGCAAGTCGTGGGGCAACAAAACTTTGCCATGGGGGCGGTGACCAGCATTATGTTGTTATTCCCTGCGGTAATGGCGTTCGGCGCAGACCGCTGGGTACAGAAAAAGCAAAAGAGCTTATTCGACACACGCTCGGTGCCTTATCAGCCAGAACCTAACAAAGCGCGCGACAGCATTTGTTTGGTTTACTGCAGCATCATTTCTATCGCAGTGTTGGCAGTGCTAGGCATGGCGGTGTATGGCTCGTTAGTTACGTTCTGGCCTTGGAACAAAGCGCTGACGCTAAACAACTACAACTTTGCCGAAATGAGCACTTACGGTTGGAGCCCATTCTTCAACTCGCTAACGCTGGCAGGTTGGACGGCAGTTATTGGTACAGCCATCATCTTTGTTGGTGCTTACTGCATTGAGAAAGGGCGCGCGTTTGGTCCAATTCGCCAAGTGATGCAAATGCTCAGCGTGGTGCCGATGGCGGTTCCGGGTATGGTGCTTGGCTTGGGCTACATCTTTTACTTCAACGATGCGAACAATCCTTTGAACGTACTTTATGGCACCATGGCATTCTTGGTAATTAACACGGTAGTGCATTACTACACAGTAGGTCACATGACCGCCCTGACAGCGCTAAAGCAGTTGCCATCGGAGATTGAAGCCACGGCGGCATCGGTGAAGCTTCCTCAATACAAGTTGTTCTTTAAAGTGACATTACCTGTGTGTTTACCTGCGATTTTGGACATTGCGACTTACTTGTTTGTTAATGCATTGACCACGACTTCTGCGGTAGTATTCCTTTACTCAACCGATACGATTCCGGCTTCGGTCTCGATTCTGAATATGGACGATGCAGGTCAAACTGGCGCTGCAGCGGCAATGGCTGTCATGATCATGATTGCTGCCGCAATTGCGAAGATTGTTCAGATGACTTTGGGTAAATTGTTAGAAAATCGCACACAAGCTTGGCGCAAAAGATAAGGACACTTCGTGCAATACGTAAAAATTAAAGATTCGATTGTTGAACAGATTGAAGCGGGCATGCTATCGCCGCGTCAAAAACTGCCAGCAGAGCGTAAGTTGGCGGAGTCGTTCGATACTACACGCGTCACTCTGCGTGAAGCTTTATCACTGCTAGAAGCGGAAGGTCGAATCTATCGCGAAGATCGCCGAGGTTGGTTTATCTCACCTGAGCCATTGCGTTACGACCCAACCCAAACGCTAAACTTCCCGAACATGGCGAAAGCGCAAAATCGTGTGCCAAAAACGGAGTTGGTTGCAGCAAAAGGGACGTTGGCAAACAAACAAGCTGCGCGTTTGCTGGACTTGCAGCCTTTCTCGGATGTGTATCGAGTTGACCGTGTGCGATACCTTGAAGATAGACCTGTGGTGTTCGTAACAAACTACATTCGCCCAGAGCTGTTTCCGAACCTGTTGGACTACGATTTATCAAATTCACTGACGGACATTTACCGCGATCATTATGGCGTGACGTATCAAAAGATTCGCTACCGCATTTCAACCAGCACTTTGTTGGGGGAAATGGCTCAGGCACTGCGTGCGACAGCCGGTACGCCAGCGATGGTAGTGGAGCGCATCAACTACAACCAGCACGGTGAGTTGATTGATTGCGATATCGAGTATTGGCGACACGATGCCATCAGCATTGAATCTCTGGCGGAACTCAATCGTTAAGTGGATTTTCTCATTATCTAAGGCTCCATCTCGGGGCCTTTATTTTATTCAAACAGGAACATTGAAATGGATTTGTTGGCGATTGGTCTCGTCGTTTTTTCTGCTGTTCTCCATGCGGGTTGGAATATCCTTGGTAAAAGCAACTCAGGCTCTGGACTCGCGTTTACTATGGCGGCCAGCTTTTCTGCATGTTTCATTCTTACCCCTTATTTGATTTGGTATTTGGCAACCATTGGCTGGACATCATTACCGAGTGAGTTTTGGGGATTGCTGTTCATTAGCGGCATTTCACAAATGGTTTATCTGGTCGGTTTGATTGTCGCTTATAAGCACGCGGACGTGGGCGTGGTTTATCCCATTGCTCGGGCGTTGCCTGTGATGATGGTCGGCGCAATCAGTGTGGCATTAGGGCATGAATTATCCAGTCAGCAGTGGCTTGGATTCTTGCTGATAACCCTTGGTTGTATGCTGGTACCACTGACGAATTTTCGTCAAATGACGTTGAGCTCTTATTTGAATGTTGGTGTGTTCTGGGCATTGATTGCCGCAATAGGCACAACGGGTTACTCGGTGGTCGATAAAGAAGCGCTGAGTTTACTCACAGGGCAAGCATCAGAGATCTTGAATGATCAATACAGTGCAATCTTCTACTTAGGCGTGCAGTTTTTGGCGATTGGTATTCCTGCCCTTGTATGGTGCTTAGCTACGGGCAAGCCAGATGAGATTAAGACAGCGTGGCAGATCCGCAAAACAGCTAGCATGGCAGGGGTAATGATGGCATCTACCTACGGCTTGGTACTGTTTGCGATGACCATGACAGACAACGTGAGCTTGGTCGTAGCACTAAGGCAAATCAGCATTGTGTTTGGATTGTTTATGGGGATTTGGTTTCTGTCTGAGAAATGGTATCTCACCCGAGGGCTTGGCGTTACTTCTATCGTGGCGGGGGTCATTCTCGCGCTTGCGTATTGACCTATATTCACGAAAAAAGGCAGCGAATGAGCCTCTCGCTGCCTTTTGTATTAACGTGTAAGCCTTGTTTAAAAACGCAGTTGCGCACCAAACATCACGCCGCTAGAGTCAAAATCGCTGTTTTTTGAGTACACATATTCTGCATTCAAACCAAAGTGTTTATAGCTCCAGCCGATACCGCCAGCCGCTTCACCTCCGACACTTGAGTGTTCGATGTTCTTGCTCTGACCGTTCACTTTATAAGTGTATTCGAGAGTGTAGAGAGTGACACCTGCCTTGCCGTACAGTTCGAAACCTGAACCCAGAGGATAGCTAGCATAGCCACTCAAGCGAGGTCCGGAGAAGCTCGTATCGGTGACTTCTGAAATCGGACTCACGAGTATCGAGCCGATACCGTCAAACGCGCCTTTATAACCTGCTTCGATACCAAAGTTATGTGTTGGCATGTAGCGGTAATATATTTCACCTAAGAACATGTCGCCTGATTCTTTGCTTGTCGGAGCATCGTAGTTCACATCGCCATAGCCAATGTTTGTACCTATGATGTGCTCACTGGTTTCTGCATTGGCTGACAAAGAAAAAGCCGACAACACTAAAGCAGTAATGAATGAATAACGCATGAACGCTTCTCCTTAGCTTTTAGCTTGCTCGCCTTTTAATATTTGTTCGAAAGTGATCTTGGTGTTGTCTAGCCATTCATAACGGCGACGATACATCGAACGCTTAGAGCGCGACATGCCTTCGATATCTCGACGGGGTGCATTTACATCAATTGAGTAAAAATGACGATTGTATTCGGTGCCGCCTAATTCTTGCCAGAGTGCATCGTAATCTGTTTTGATTCGCCCTTTGCTGTAGCGCTTAGCTGCGTAAGTATGGGACTGCGTTTTCACTGCTAGAATCGTGTTCACTTCCCAAATTTGTGCGAGCAAAGTGAGCAAGCTCACCATCAAGCTTTTTGGTCTCTGTCCGTAAAGCTTACGAGTTAGCTTTTTAATTTTCGCGTTGTTTTCTTCACTGCTTCGCGGTCCTTGTAAGCCGCCAATCATAATGCTGCGTCCAGATTCGATGTGACCGAGCGTAAAAGAGAGTGTGTAGAAGTTGCCATCTTCAGCGCTGTGCAGCACTAGGCTCATATCGCCTTCTTTTTGATAACGTGCTTCGTATACTAATCTCACCGAGTACAGGATTTCGTCAATTTCAAAAGAGGCTAATGTTAGGCCTTTCGAGTCTGTGTAGATTTCTTCGATTGTTTGTTTAGAAAACAGTTCTGAAATCGTTTTATAGTGATCAACCACCAAGTTAGAACGATCGAACGCTGAGTTGTTTTTGATGATATACGGACGAAACGGCTTCTCTAAAAATCGATGCGTACGTGTACAAAGCAACTCTAACAATGACGATTCAATATTGTCTGAAAGGTGCTTAAACGCACGTTTGTAATAAAGCGCACGTAAGATGAACTTAGCTCTGTAGGTCCAAATTGGCTTGTAGACATCAGCATAATCATCTGAGTAAATCGATTTGCTATGGTAAAAAATGGATTTGTTCGCGGTCATTTTCACTCCAGATTAACTTGTGCTCAATAGCGACAATTAAGAACCGACGGACGAGCAGCGAAGAACCCGAAAAGGAGGAATGCAAAGCACGACTGAAAAGAGGTGGTTTTTGCTGTGTCCGACGTTTGTGTAAGGTTTTGAACACTGTTCTTTTGCTGGGATTCTAAGAGAAAATTGACCTTAGGTATTGTATGGTTTGGTAAGGAAGTGTCAGGTTGAAACCCATTGTTCAAAAGAAAGAAAATGCGAATGTCGGCTGAATATGACGTTGAGTTGCTAAGTTAATGTGAAATAAGTTGAACGAAAATTGAACATTATTTGAAATTGTTTTGACGTGTTTTAGGTCTTTATACGTACCTTATAAGTATCGAGCCAATTTTGGCCCGATGTAAAGGTAAGTAAGGAGAGGTTTATGAAACGCTTAACAACTTTAGCAAGTACGATTGCTCTGATTGCTGCACCTTCTATGGCTCTTGCTGGTGGTTATCAGTGGACAAACGATACCGAAACTATCCATGGCGACGTAATGGATAGCAAACAAGCGGCTTATGAAATGGGCCGAGACATGATCCAAAGCTACCAAAATAAATCATCTGGACAACTCCGTGATGAGTTTACGAGCCTTACAACGTATGTTGATCGCCAATCGTTTTCTATCACTGACTCAAAAGTCATGGTAAATGAGTTCTTGCAAAGTGACGGGCAAGTTGTTTACCAGCCTATTCTCAATGTTCAATACGAGTACCGCATGCGTGATACCGGTAAATACTAACCAGTAAGACGGACTTGAATTGTTTACCACTAATATTTTTTGCTGTTTGTTTTGGGGAGCCACGAGCTCCCCATTTTTTTTGTCGAAAGCGAAAATTTTCACACTCTCAGTGCAACATTTTCTATCGCTCAGCGTTAGATTTTCTTGCTCGTTGATTGTCATCATCGTTTGTAAAGTGTTTGCGGAAATGGATGTAACGCACTAACGAGGATACCCGATGACACATCATTCATATTGGTTCAAGCAGGCAATTGAAGCTGAGCAACCAGAAACGCCACAACCGTTACAGCAGAACATTAATACTGACGTTGCGATTGTTGGTGGCGGATACACCGGACTTTGGACCGCGATTATGATTAAGCAGCAATCTCCGGAAAAAAAGGTAGTCGTGATTGAAAAAGGCCTTTGTGGCAGTGGTGCATCGGGCGCAAACGGCGGTTGTATGCTGACTTGGTCTACCAAGTTTCCGACATTGAAACGGTTATTCGGTGAAGAACATGCTGCTTGGTTAGTAAAAGAGTCGGAACAAGCAGTGCTAGAGATTGACGACTTTTGTCAGCAGCACAACATTGATGCGCACTTATCTTTGAAAGGGGTTTATTACACTGCAACCAATCAGGCTCAAACTGGGGGAATGCAGCCAGTTGTGGACGAGTTAAAGCGATTAGAAGTGAACAGTTGGCGTCGTTGCTCGGTGGAGGAACTGCGTGCCAATGCGGGTTCACCTCGACATATAGAAGGCTTTCACTCTCCAGTTGCAGCCAGCGTTCAACCTGCATTATTAGTGAGGGGGTTACGCCGTGTTGCTATTGATCTGGGTGTAGAAGTTTATGAGAACACGCCGATGACGCGTCTAGATTATGGAAAACCTGCCACTGTCTGTACACCTAAAGGAAATGTTCAAGCGCAGCAGGTGGTATTGGCATTAAATGCATGGATGGTGGAGCAGTTTAAACAGTTCAAAAACAGTATCGTTGTGGTCTCTTCCGACATGGTGATCACCAAGCCGCTTGGTGACGCACTACCTCTATCTGGTTGGCAGGCAGGTTCTAGCGTGTTGGATTCACGTATCTTCGTCCACTATTACCGAGATACGCCAGATGGCCGTTTGATGTTGGGGAAAGGCGGCAATCAGTTTTCTTTCAATAACCAAGTTGACGTAATGTTTAACAAGCCAACACGCTACCAAGGTCTACTGCGCAAGTCGTTCGATAAGTTGTTTCGTCATTTGAGAGGAGAGGAGTTTGCTTATTCATGGACGGGGGGCTCTGATCGTTCTGCTACTGGTTTCCCTTTTTTCGGCGAGCTAGATAAACAGAGCAATATCTTTTACGGATTTGGTTATTCAGGCAATGGTGTAGCGCAGACTCGAATGGGCGGAAAGATCTTATCTTCATTGATATTGGGAATCGATAACGAGTGGACGAACAGTGGTTTAGCCAAAGGACCGTTGGGGTATTTCCCACCAGAACCGCTTCGCTGGACCGGGGCTATGATAGTGCGCAACGCGGTACGTCGAAAAGAGGAAGCAGAAGATAACGAGAAAACGCCGTTTATCTGGGATAAGTGGCTAGCAAAACTCGCGGGACCAGCAGGCAAAGCGGATAAGCTTGACTAAACTGAAGACTTTAGCCACAAACGAGACAGTTTGCAGTGAAAGTCATTGGGGCGCGATGAAGCCTTGTGTTAGCCTCTGTCTTTCAAGCTCAGATTTAAAAGGTGAGTCATAAAGTGAAAGTATTCAGCAACTTCGATAGCGGCAGCATTCACGTAGTGAAAGCGGACGACAAAAACGACATCCAACTCAAAATTCCTAACGACAATATGTCGGAATTCTACCAGTGGTTCCACTTCCGTCTTGAGACAGAAGCCGAGCAATCACACACCATCAAATTGCTTGATTTGGCTAAATCGGCTTATCCAGAAGGATGGCAAGGTTACGATGTGGTTGCGTCTTACGATCGTGAAGAATGGTTCCGAGTACCGGCAGAGTTCGATGGCGACACGCTGACTTTCACTGTAATCCCTGAGCGCAGCTCAATTTACTTCGCGTACTTTGCGCCATACACGTACGATCGTCATTTAGACTTGTTACACATGGCACAAAGCGCGCACCACTGCCAACTAGAGACGCTTGGTCATACGCTAGATGGCAATGACATGAGCTTGCTTACTTTCGGTGAGCCAGAAGAAGGCAAAAAGAAAATCTGGATGATTGCACGTCAGCACCCAGGTGAGACCATGGCGGAATGGTTCATGGAAGGTATGATCCAACGTCTGTTAGATGAAAACGACACGGTTGCGCGTGCATTGCTTGAAAAAGCGGTGCTTTACGTCGTACCAAATATGAACCCAGACGGTGGTATTCGCGGTCACTTGCGTACCAACGCAGTAGGTGTAAACCTAAATCGTGAATGGCAAACGCCATCAATGGAAAAGAGCCCAGAAGTCTACCTTGTGCGTCAGCGCATGCTGGAAACGGGTGTTGACATGTTTTTAGATATTCATGGCGATGAAGCGATTCCGTATAACTTCGTCGCTGGCTCAGAAGGTATTCCTTCTTACGATGAAAATCTTGCCGCTTTAGAGACATCATTTAAGCAAGCGTTACTGACTATTACGCCAGAGTTCCAAGATGAGATTGGTTACGATAAAGATGAGCCTGGTAAAGCGAATTTGACGGTGGGTTCAAATTGGGTTGCAGAGCAGTTCAAATGCTTGTCTTACACAATCGAAATGCCATTTAAAGATAACAACAATCACCCAGATCCACTTTACGGTTGGTCTCCTGAGCGTAGTGTCTTGTTTGGGCAAGATGTATTAGCTGCAACGTTAACCGTAGCGGATAAAATTTAGCGCGACGAGTTAACGCTTTTTCATTATTTCGAAAACAGCTCATTTAAATGAGCTGTTTTTTTGTGCTCTCCAGATCCACGCTCCCCTGTAAAAATTTGTTGCCATTCACAAGCTTAAATGATGATTCTTAAATTTGAGAAAGTGGCTTTTTATGGTGATTTGCGTCACAGAAAGTTGGCTTCTTTGTGATATTCTCCGCAACGAATTGACTATGGCTAAACCAACGCAACGAACTTTGTTTTTCGGTTGGGTATGCGGATGAAGCTCATGAATAGATGGTCTTGAGGTTACCTTTTTCCGTTTTACGTCATTGGCGTTTGAATATCATTTTTGATTCTTTCCTACGCTATTTAGCTATTTCTATTCGAAGAAAAGAGAAAGTTACGGCTTCATATTTTACGGCAGTATGCTGCCGCGATGTGTTGCTTTGTGTACAAGAAAAAGGAAAAGAATAATGAAAAAAATCGCTATAGCAGTGGCTACTGTACTTGCTGGTGGTGTGATCTCAAACGTTGCACTTGCTGACACTTACATGGGCGGTAAAATAGGTTACAACTCTCTAAACGATGCGTGTTACCTAAACGAACCTTGTGACGACGACAGTTTTGCAGCATCTATGCACTTAGGCTACAGCTTCAACAAGTACGTTGCAGCAGAGTATGGTGTTGATTACCTTGGTGACTTCACTGCAAACTTCAAAAAGCCTGGCCTAAACACCGTTGATGGTGATCTTTGGGCGTTGACGCTTGCTCCTAAATTTAACCTACCACTAACGGATTCTTGGAATCTATTCGCGAAAGTTGGTGCTGCATACATGATGGCTGGTGACGAGAAAGATTTCGTACCAACTGGCTCTCTGGGTGCTGAATACCAAATCAACTACAACTGGAGCCTACGTGCTGAATACCAACGCTACCAAGATATGTCTGATGATGTAATTGAAGACATGGATTCAGATTTCTTCGGTATTGGTTTCAACTACAAGTTTGGTTCTGAGCCTGTCGTTCAAGAAAAAGCCGTTGAAGAGGTAGTAGAAGCACGTCCTGCAACACGCATTGTAGATCACGTTTACCCTGCTCAAACAACAGCGACAGTACAATTCGACTTAGAAAGTGCAGAAGTGAAAGACGCGTCGAACCTTTCTGGTACCGTTGATTTGATGAATACTTACCCACAAGCTCAAGTTGAGATCACGGGTTACAGCGATACGACAGGTTCTGCTGCTTACAACAAGCAACTCACAGAAAAACGTGCGAAAGCCGTTGCTGACGAGTTCCAAGCAAAAGGTATTGCGGCTGAGCGTATGACAGTGAAAGGCATGGGTGAAGCTAACCCAGTGGCAAGCAACGAGACACGTCAAGGTCGTCAAATGAACCGTCGTGTTGAAGTGGTTGTTCCTGCGTTTGAATACCAAACAACTGAAAAAGCAGAATAATTCCTGCTTAAGATAAAGTTCCAAAAGCCAGCGTGTATCACGCTGGCTTTTTTGATCCCGCTTAACTAACTCAGTAGTTGTGTAGAAACATAGTTATATCGGGACGCTTTGACATGTGCTCAACATACGTAAACTCAGCACCTTCATCAATTTGTCATCACCAGTTCATAGCATGACAGCCAAGTGTTTGGGAGAATGATATGCAAAGTTTACCGCCGCTCAATTTGCTCCGAGCTTTTGAAGCCACGGCGCGACTACAGAGTTTTACAAAAGCCGCAGAGGAGCTAAATGTGACTCGTGCGGCCGTAAGCCAACAGGTGAAATCGCTAGAGTCACAGCTCAATGCGACGTTATTCGAGCGCAAGGGCACGCACCTTACGCTGACCTGCTCCGCACAAGAATACTGGCCTGTGGTTAATCATGTGCTTCAAACATTATCGACCACGACGCAGCATTTATTTACTCGTCCCAAGAATACGCAAGTTAACTTACATGTCGCTCACAGCTTTTGCTCTCAGTGGTTAATGCCAAGATTGGCTGATTTTCAGCGACAATTCCCAGACATCTCCTTTAAAATCTCGACTACTGCTAATACAGTTCCAAGCGCCAGTGCGATTGCGGATATCGAAATTATTAACGGAGATGGAGATTGGCAAGAGCAAGAAGCCATACGATTAACCCAAGAAAACTGGATCGTTGTCGCAAGCCCCGGCTTTATGCATTTAAACCCGATAAATGACCTCTTGCAGTTAGCTAAAGCGCCTAAAATTTGTACTGGCGGTTATCATGAATCTTGGCAAGAGTGGCTTACGCACCAAGGTTATCAAGGGAAGGTGAGCAAAGTCGTCGCCGAGTTTGAACACTCATTGCTTGCTATTCATGCTGCGATGAATCAACTTGGCGTGTTGCTGGTAAGAGACTTTCTTGTTGAGGATGAGCTGCAACAGGGCGTATTAGTCCAGGCTGGAAATTGGAATATGCCAAGTTCTGGTGCACATTATATGATGGTTCGAGCATCCGAAAAATCACACGTAAACACCTTTGCTCAATGGTTAATACAGAGTCTTTAATGTTCGTTCAGCGAGTGAGTAGAGCGCATGTGTGGTTTGGCTATTATTAGCAGTAGCAAGTCATCAGTCTAGGACTGAGCGACATGCTTAATTACATCTAATAACCACTGATTTACCGGAGCTTGCTGTTGAGAGCGACGACAGCTCATCACGTAGCGAACATCAAGCTCTAGCCCAGCAGGAAGCGCGATACTTCGGCAACCCTTAGGAACATGTCCACTCATCGTTATGCCAAAATGATTCGTTTGCAGAAGCACTTTTTGAATCATCGCTGGGTGCTCAATTTCCACTTTAGGTGTGGTTCTAAAACCCATATGTTTGAGCCTTTCCAACACAGGGTATCGGTAGTCGTTCCATCCCGGCGTTTTAAAAAGTATAAAAGGGTATTCTTCTAGCTCTTGGGAGTTTTGAGCGGGATGATCTTGTCGAACAAAAAATACCGCTTTTCCTCGCCCCAGTTCGGTCTGAACAATTGACTGTGGCAGATCTTCATCAAAGTAATGAATCGCAATGGCGTTTTCACCGTCAATTAATCGTTTTTTTGCTTCGCTACCCCAGCGCAAACATGAGAATTTTGCTTCTGGAGCGTGCTTTAGTAACTCCAAGTAAAACTTGTCACCGAAGTACTCCCAAAACAATGTGTTGGCATAAATAGTGATTGAGCCGTCAAAATGAGCTGGTGAAAAATGCTGTGGTTTGATGGAATCAATACTGTTGATTATTTGCTCAAAATGCGCAATGTTCGCTTCCACAAAAGCTGTTGGTTCAAAGCCATTTTTGGTCTGAACGAATAGCGGATCATTGAGCTGAGTTTTCATCTTTGTCAGATTTTTGCTGATTGCTCCTGACGTTTTACCGAGTGATTCTGCGACTAACCGGACGTTACGTAACTCATACATCCGTTTTAATACCAAAATATTTTGAATATCCAGATTAACGCTCATACATTGTCTCGCTTGGCTTTTGTCGACAAATCATATCGCTGAATTTCTTAAGAAAAGACAACGCTCGGTCAATTTAAGTTGCTGCCTTATCCCTGATTTATTGAAGGTAACGATAAGTTATTCTTGGTTACATCAGTTTATTAGCATGGATTTCCATTTGGTAAATAATGACTTTCCTCGTATGAGCGCGTTTCTGTTGTTACAGTTTTTCCACCGAAAGAAAGTAAGAACGATAATAGAGGTGATGTATGAAAAAACTAATCGCACTTGTTTTGATGGTTTGCTCAACAAACGTAGCATTTACTGGCGATGGGTCATACACGGGCACGATTGATATGACGATGGCAACGAAAAATCAGGTTGACGTAGAGCGTGCAGATTCTCAATTGACGCTGAAGGGTCGCAATGAAATGGCCTATGGCGGTGTAACAATCCATTCGGATGCTGCAACTCAAAAAATTGAACTTCGTGGTCGACGTGATTAATCGAATAGTTTCTTGTTAAGAAAATGCCGCGAAGAACGCGGCATTTCTATATGTAATATCATCAGATCATAATTACCAGATAAGCGTATGGTGAGAAGCTAAGCGCAATGACCACTTGCCATTATTCGCATGGCGGTGCCATATGAATGACAGCTAAGCCCCCCAAAGAGGTTTCACGGTATTTTTTATTCATATCTTTACCAGTCTGATACATGGTTTCGATAACTTTATCTAACGAAATTAAGCATTTACTTGTGCGCTTTAATGCCATACGCGATGCATTAATCGCTTTCATTGCTCCCATGGCATTTCTTTCAATACAAGGTACTTGAACCAAGCCGCCAATCGGGTCACAAGTCATACCCAATGAATGCTCCATCGCAATTTCCGCAGCAATACAAATCTGCTCGTTACTGCCCCCTCTTAGCGCTGTTAAGCCAGCGGCAGCCATGGATGAAGAAACCCCAACTTCTCCCTGACACCCCACTTCTGCACCAGAAATTGACGCGTTAGTTTTATATAAGATGCCGATAGCGCCGGCGACTGCGAGAAAGTCTTTTAGCTGTTTAACATCGAGCTCTTTGATGAAGCGATGGTAGTACATCAATACCGCCGGAATCACCCCTGCTGCACCATTCGTTGGAGAAGTGACGACTTGCCCTCCTGCTGCATTTTCTTCACTAACCGCAAAGGCAAAGAGATTGATCCAATCCATGATCTCCATCGGATCGTTTTCAACTGCAGCGTTGGCTTCGAGCTTTTTCAAAAGGTTTGGTGCTCGACGAGTGACATTTAGACCACCTTCCAAAATCCCTTCCGTATCGAAGCCACGTTGCATGCAGAGCGACATCACTTTCCAAATTTGCTCTGCTCTTTGGTTAATTTCTTCGTCTGAGCGAAATGCGAGTTCGTTTTGGAGGATCATGCCTCCCAAGCTGAAACCGTTCGTCTCGGCTTTTTCCAGCATCTCATCTGCGGATGTAAACGGAAATGGTACTGCGACCTCATTTTGTTGCGTGCCGTTCTCTAGTTCGTCGGCGGTGGCGATGAATCCGCCCCCAATGGAGTAATAAATTTCAAACGCTACTTGATCTCCAGCTGCGTCTAATGCCGTAATCGTCATACCATTTTCATGCAGGGGAAGGTTGTCGCTATGAAAGACGATGTCATGGTCGTAGCTAAACTCAATCTGGTGTGTACCGGCGAGCATGAGCGTATTATTGTCTATGGTATTTTGTAGCGCACTTTTGGCACTGCTCATTTTGATGGTATCAGGTTTATTTCCCATCAAACCAAGGACCGTGGCTCGGTCTGTATGGTGCCCTCGACCTGTCAGTGACAATGAGCCATAAAGGTCCACTTGCACCCGATGCACTTTCGCCATAGAGTCGCTAACTAGCTGAGTGAAATGGAATCCGGCAAGCATAGGACCATTAGTGTGGGAGCTGGATGGCCCGACACCAATTTTAAATATATCGAAAATCGACAGCATAATTGACTTCCTTTAGCAGTGAACCTTTATAAAGGTCTCTAGAACAGTGTTGTTAACTAGATGTTAAAGCTTGTGGGTCGGGAGTGAAAGAAGATTTTTGTAACACTGCCAACTAAGCGCGAGATTTTAAAATGAAGTTAGACAACATCGTCATCGTTTTAGGTAAACGCCTCGTCAATAACAGGTTGACCTCTGAGGGCATAACAAGAGTCGAAGCTTTGTCTTGTAGGACTGCATCACTACCGACAGAGCGAACGGCGATTATTTTTTGTGGCGGAGTAACGCAAGGACAAAGTGTTTCTGAAGCAGAGGCGATGTACGCGTATTTTAGAACCCTAAACGCAGAATCTGTGAATCCGTTCCCTGAACGTCATATACTCTTAGAAACGGAGTCGTTGAACACGTTTCAAAACATGCGTTATGTTTCCCAAGTTTTGTGCAAAAGTGGGTTGTTCGAGTTATGGTCGGGGCATCCGGTTGAGGTTATCTTGCTGTCTAATGACTACCACCTCGAACGAATCATTGATATCCAGAATTTGATGGATGAGCAAGGCTTATTACGAGTACTTAAATCCGATTGCGAATCCATGGGGGTGACTCTCAATATTCCACTGGATATCAGCAAACATATTAGCGTGCCATACCCACATAAAGGGCTTATGGCGGAGACATTCTTGCTACTCGATGAACTCACAACCTACCGAGTTTATTTAGAAGGGGTCAAGCATGGCGTATTTTTCCGAGATTTATCAATTGTCCGAAAAAAGCCACTTATGATCGCAAGAGATGCTATTCACAAATTGCTCTCTTTCCCGCTCGATAAAGAGGCTTTGCAACATATTGGAGAAATGAAAAAGGCCGTCGAAATGACGGCCTTGGATGAATCTATAGGTGCTGCGGAAAAGGCATTAAGTATCTTCCATCCGATACTGACTGCATTGAACCGTCGCTTTGACCCAGAGTCTATTCATTAAGCTCGCGTTTTGTGCGGACGGCGCTTAATGCGATCAAACAGTAGCAAAGCAGTTCTATACCTTCTTCTGAGATATTTTTAACATCACGGATGTAATTTTCGTCCATCACTTGTTGCCAAAAACTGCCCATACCATACAAACGAGAGAAGACTAATAATAGCATCACAGCGCCAACTAATAGCTTCATATGTGGCACCGTTAAAATGGTCGCCATTTCGTTCATGGTACCTTTACCACCTTGGTAAGCTTTGGCGCAAGCCAGTGCGGTGACAGCAAGTGCTGGGAAAACCCAAGAGCCATGATGAATCATGTCTGTCCAATAGTCCGTTTCGCGAATAATCAGTACTGCAAAAAATCCTGCAATCAAAATAGCCGCATGCTTTAGCTGAGGCTGTTGTTTCGATAAGCTGAAAAACGACCATGATGCAATAGCAAGCATCACAAGCTGGAGCGTTTCTGTAACGGAAAGCTCGCCAAGGCTTGATCCCAACACGACATAATCAAGACGAAGACTAAGGTTAACGAGAATACTTATAGCGACAATCATCAAGGCGTTTAAACTCGATTTATAAATAATGCGCTTTGATTTTTCAGTGACAACGTTGCTTGGGGCTGACTCGGCTTCTTTTACTATTTGTGTTTTCATCTTGCTCACCTGTCCCAGAAAATGTGGAAGAAATGTGAATTAGTGTGATCTGTGTTTGGAATTTTATTGTCCAAGTGGAAAGTTATGTCAGGGGAATGTCAAGAATAGAACACTGTTCGATATAGGGTCGATGTGCGGTAAAGTCAGAGATATGTAAAAACAACGTAAGAACACTTTGATAAATCAAATAAAAAAGGAGCCCAAAGGCTCCTAAGTGATAGAGGGAAGGTGACGTATCGATAAAAATAATTAGTAGTTGTCACCCTCATTTTCTTTGTGATTCTCGCGATAGTATTCCCATTGCTCGACGCGTTCATTGTCCGACAGCACACAGTAAGTGACACGTTCGCCGTTTTCCGACACGGTATCCAGCTCACCACCTTGCTGAACACAGTATACGGCTGCGGGATTTGCAACGGAGGTATACTCAGTTGATCGGGTCGCTCCCTCGTAAGTTGAACAACCAGCCAGTACCAATGTTGCAGCCATAGCCATCATTAAATTTGTCTTTTTCATTCTTTATCTCCGCATGGGGTGGGCGAGTATTGTATTGATTATAGGCAACTTTAAGAGATTATTGTCTTATCGATGTTAAAAGTAAGAGGGACGTATAAGAATTTAGATATTCTCATTTATTGCTGATTAGCACGTCACACTTCTGTTCTTGGCGTATTGTTGTGAAGGTCATATCAATCACTTCCTGACAAGCGCTCGAACGTACCTGGCCTACAACAATGATTTAAAGTGTGAAATTCGGTAATATGCGCACAAAACATTGACCGTGGTATTTTCGATGAGACATTTAAAATCGACCGTTCATCCAGACATAGAGCATTTGGATGACAAAATTGTTTTTCAGCGCAATGCAGCGCGAGCCATTGTACTTGATGGTGAAGATGTGCTGTTGCTCTATACAGAACGTTACCATGACTACACGCTACCAGGCGGTGGTATTGATGATGGTGAAGATGTCATTGCTGGATTAGTCCGTGAATTAGAGGAAGAAACGGGCGCCCAAAATATACATGGTATTAAGCCTTTCGGAATCTTTGAGGAGTTTCGTCCGTGGTACAAGGATGACGCTGACGTGATGCACATGGTGTCGTATTGTTATACATGTAAAATCGAACGTGAGCTAGGCGAAACGGCGTATGAAGATTACGAAGTTAAAAATGGAATGCGCCCGGTATGGATGAACATACACGAAGCAATTGCACACAATGAAAAAACGATGGCAGAAAGCCCGAAAAAAGGCATGAGCATTGAGCGCGAAACGTTTTTACTTCAGTTGATTTCTAAAGAATTACTATAAACAGCTAGTTTGCAGCATTACGACTTAGCTTCTGTTGGCTCTATTGTGGGCAAAGATTTTAGAGCAATAAAAAAGTCCGGACTCCCCCCCGGAACCCGGACTTATTCCAGACGCGCAAGCGAAGCGTCATCTTGATATGTTAGATTTGTTTCGAACTATGAAAACAATAGCTGTTTTACATTTAGTGTGTAAATAATTATTAGGTCTGACCATTGGTTTTCATGTTTTTTTGCAAACGCAATGTGACGCATATCTACCCAATTGCCAAGCGCAATTGGGGCGCTTTTTAGTAAACCACTACTCTTTCTTATCTTTGAGATACCTTACCTCAACTTTTTTGCACACGTTTGCATAGAGATCACGAGTTTTCAAATTCGCCGAACAGGATCTTGTAATTTTACGTTTCTCTGACATTGAGCTCTGTCGTAGCTTTTATCACAAATTAACTAGCGGAGGCAGTCGGCTAAAGTCGACCAGCGGTTGTGAAATCATAGGAGCGTCTGGAGCAAACAAGAGTAAAGGTTGAAATGATGAGGATTGTAACTGACCGATATCTATCAACTTTTCCAATGCATAGAAGCGGCTGACATATTGGCGAGTCTCGTTAGGCAGCGTGAGTTGTTGGAAATCTCGACTTCCTGCTCGCTGAATAGCACGTGCAACACGTCCTTCTCCGGCATTGTAGGCAGCTAAAGTGAGAGCCATATTTTGATCGAATTTGTTGTATAAAAACGCCAGGTACTTGAGCGCGGCCGTTGTGCTGGCTTCTGTGTCAAAGCGATCATCTTGTTTTGTATTTATCGTTAATCCGAACCGTTTCGCTGTGGTTGGTATCAATTGCCAAAGTCCGGCGGCGTTAGCGTGAGAAACGGCTTTGGGGTTGTAAGAAGATTCTAACATTGGCACTAAGGCTAGGCTATTTGGTAATGAGTGGTTTTGAAGCTGTTTGAAAATGTGGTTAATTACCGGTTTGGATGAATCGAGACGCTTGGCAATTTGTGGTTTGTATGGTGCTAATACTTGATACTGCGTTTGAATATCGACAGCATTTGGTTTTGCCTGGCATGTGATTGGAAGGTAGGACAGAAAGGCAATAAAAATAAAAAGGCCTACAGTACTCAGCCGAGATGGCGACTGAATCTGTAGGCAAGACGAACATCGTTTAGAACGATTTATCTTCATAAGTGTGTTGCACAGGTTGTTTGAGTTGACTGACCAACTCATGGAACGCCGCAGAGCTGTGGCCATTGCTCTGATTGTATTGTTGGCACTGACTTACCAACGTTTCCAATAGCGCCCATTGTTTTCTAGCTTGCATACCTATTTGGGCAGGCAAAGCATTGAAAATTCGTTTTACGCTGGCGTCATTACACGCTAATCCCAGCGCTCGCATACACTGGCTTCTGTCATTGGCGGAGCGGCTGAGTTTATTGAGTATCGGCATTTGTTTCTGAACATTGTCGTTCAGTGCCTCTCCATCAAACTTTAAGTACAATACCTTTTGCTGCTGAAGCAAAGGAAGCAGTTGTTGATAAAGCTTAATATCCTCAGATATAGAGCGAACAAATTGTTGAATTCGCTGCGATACTGCGCTTGCCATGATGTCTTCCTAGCGTTTTATTACTCGTGACCTGTATGGAACTGCATGATTGCCTTGGATAGCACTTTTGTATCTAGGCTAAGTTCACCACGCGCTAATGCGTTGCGTACTTGTTCTACTTTTTCCATATCAACATCAGGTAGTGATGCCATTTCAGCTTGAGCGCGATCTATCGCTACGGTATTCGCTTGAAATGCAGGCTCGTGTACTTTGCTCTGTTCGACGACGTCGACAGGCTGTTTGCTTGCTTGCTGTAATTTTGTTTGTGGGACATGACCGCCCGCGACTTTGTCGATTTTCATGCTGTGGTCCTCATCATCATGTTCTAAATTAAGTAGGCGGTTAGAATGTGATAAACATTAAATATTTTTTTTGTACTCGAAGTTCAGTGTTACTGACGAGAGCCAAAATTAAAAAATGTTACCCCGAGTCAAAAAATCAAAATTGAGTATGAACCTGGTTTAATCCAGTTACGACTGCTCTTATGACCTTGCCCGAACTTGGGTTTTCCACGTCAATTTGTTGCCCTTTCGCTCCATCTTCTAAGGCGACTCCTTTTGTGCTGGCACTAAATCCATTTTTGCTCGCAATGACTATGACTTCATTGCCTTTCTCGATTAGAGGTGGGGCCGACAAATTGGATGGATTAACCACTTGTCCAGCCCGCAAACGACGAGAGGTTTCTAAGCCTACTGCTTGCTCGGGGCGAGTATAAAAATCGTCTTGGCGAGAGATGGTTCGGGTTTCAAGCTTTATGTGTTTAGCCGTTACGACTTCATTTCGGCCAACCGTGGTTGTCGCGACCAAAACAGGCAGAGTCAGCGAAGACTTTATCGTAACGTTAATTCGCCATGGTGATGCGATATTGTCGCAGCTGACTGAGCGCTTGAGGTTACCGACTGGCAACGTGTTGTTGTCACGACCTGTGATAACTAAAGGCGATTGACATTCTGGCAAGTGATTGGCTGAACCGGGCACCCACATGTCGAAGTCTAGTTTGTACTCCCCCCACTGATTGGAGAGCGCTACGCGATCCACCTCTTGTTCGAAATCCGTTGCTACAACGGACCTTATCTCTTCAACGCTTAGGGTTTTGTTATTGGTGTTGGCGAATGCTTGTTCTGATGCCAAAGCGAGTAACGTCAGCATTATTGTTGAGGAAGTAGACATTTTCCTCTTGTTTTTAATGCTTTCCGAGAACCGGAAGTTTGGCTTCCATCCTTGTTTGTAAATCATTGATATATATAGCTATTTTTTATGGCACGTATCTTGTTTGTATGTTGGCGTATTCGAGCCAACTGTAAGGAAGATGCATGGCGATCACATTTGAAAATGCTTTAGGAGTACATCCAGAGGCACTTAATTTTCGCGTTCAGCGTACCAAAGTCCTCGCCAGTAACCTAGCAAATGTTGACACCCCTGGGTATTTGGCGAAAGACCTAAGTTTCACCACCGTAATGAACCAAGTAACGGCAGGTGGTGTGAACAAACCGGTGCCAAAGTTCCAGGTTCAGGCCCAATACTCGGTGCCTTACCAGAATAGCAAAAATGGCAACACCGTAGAGCTTGGTGTTGAACAAGCAAAATTCACGCAAAACAACATGGACTTTCAAACTAGCCTGACGTTTCTCAACATGAAATTTAATGGCTTAGCGAAAGCGATTGAGGGACGTTAATTATGTCATTCACTGATATTTACTCGATCACTGGTTCCGCGATGACAGCACAAACTGTGCGTCTGAATACGGTAGCCAGTAACTTAGCAAACGCAGATGCAGTATCTGCAAATCCAGAAGATGCTTATAAAGCGCTTAAGCCAGTATTTGCGACTGTGTACCAAAAAACGCAAATGACAACAGAAAATGGAGCTTATCCCAATGCAGAAGTTCGCATTGTTGACGTTGTTAAAAATGCTGGAGATGCAGAGAAGCGTTTTGAGCCGAACAACCCACTGGCTAATGATGAAGGCTATGTGTTTTACCCAGATATTGATGTAGTTGCTGAAATGGCAGACATGATGTCCGCAACACGCAGCTTCGAAACGAATGTTGAAGTATTAGCCAATGTAAAAAGTATGCAGCAAGGTCTGCTTAGATTAGGGCAGGGCAGCTAATGAGTATTGCACAATACACCCCTTTATCGTCTGACGCTCCAGTAAATACAAAAGCAAAAGACAGCAACGGTATCTCACCAAACCCTAAAGACATGAACAGTGCTTCTTCATTGGAGAATGAGTTTATTTCTTTGATGGTGGCTCAAATTCAAAACCAAGACCCACTTAATCCCCTTGATGGTACGGAATACGTTGGTCAATTGGCTCAGTTCTCGCAGGTACAAAGTACCGAGAATATGTCTAAGACAATGCAACAGAGCATGGTGTTACTGGACAACATGCAAGTGCTATCAACAGCGGGCCTTGTTGGGCAAACGGTTTACGTCAATGCGGATGAATTTCAGCTTGGTGAAGACGTACAAAACGGAAAAATCGAACTCGCTCATAGCTCAAACCAAGTCACGTTAGTTGTTAAAGATGAATTTGGTCAATCAACTAAAGTGCCACTAGGTGCTCACGGCAAAGGTGACGTCGACTTTTCAATTAATCCTGAAGAACTTGGTCTTAAACCAGGCAAATACTCAGTGGCCGTAGAAGTGCAAGAAGGGCAAGCAAGTCCAAATGTGCTGATGGCAGGCACTGTTGAGCAAGTGCGCATTCCTAATACCGGTGGCGCAGCATTAGTCAATGTCCATGGCGTTGGCAACGTTCCTTTCTATCAAATCACTCAGTTTGGTGCTTAACCAAATACGGAAATCAGAGGTCTATTTATGAGTTTTAACATCGCACTAAGTGGTCTGGACGCGACCAACACAGAGCTAAACACAATCAGTCACAACATTGCCAACGCATCAACGTATGGTTTTAAAGGTGGCCGCACAGAATTCTCCGCTGTATATAACGGCATGCAACCTGGTGGTGTGGAAGTCGCGTCAATTTCACAGAACTTCGACAAAGACGGCAGTATCACAGGAACTGGCCGTGCGATGGACCTAGCTATTAATGGCGGTGGCTTTTTTGTTACTAAAGATAATATGGGTCAAATGTTGTACACACGTTCAGGTGTGTTCTCAACGGATAAGAACAACTTTGTTACGGCTAACAGCGGTGCAAAGCTTCAAGGTTACAGTGTCGATAGCAACAACAACCTAATGACAGGTTCTGTGGGTAATATTCAGGTATCGACTTCCTCACTGAATGCTAAAGCAACAGACAGCTTAGATTTTGTTGCGAACTTCGACGCAAGCGCGTCTGTTATTGATAAAGCCGTAACGCCATTCAATCCAAAAGATCCAAGCTCATTTAACTCGTCTTACACAACAAAAGTCTACGACTCACTGGGTAACTCGCACACGGTAACTCAGTACTTTACTAAGACTGCTTCTAACTCGTGGGAAGTGAACGTTCAAGTAGATGGCGGTACGACGCCAGTAGCAACTGTGCCTGTAACGTTTGGTAAAGACGGCTCGCTTTCAGCACCAACTGCGCCGTTTAATGTTTCATTCCCTGCTGCAGGCGCGAACGCGATGAGTGTAGACATTAACCTGAAAGGCAGCACGCAATTTGGTGCAGCTTTTGGCGTAAGTACTAATAGTCCTAACGGTTACACATCAGGTGAACTTGCAGGTGTACGCGTTGAAGGTAACGGCATGGTTTACGCGACTTACACTAACGGCCAATCACAGCTACAAGGTCAGGTTGTTCTTGCTGATTTTGCAAACACACAAGGCTTAGCGAAAGTGAGTGGAACATCATGGACTCAAAGCTTTAGCTCAGGTGCTCCAATTATGGGTGTTCCGGGTTCAGGTACGATGGGTGACCTAACTCCGGGTGCATTAGAAGGTTCTAACGTTGACTTAACCAGCGAGCTTGTTGCTCTAATGACTGCACAACGCAACTACCAAGCAAACGCAAAGACAATTTCTACCAGCGACAAGCTTACTCAAGCTTTGTTTAACGCGGTGTAATGGGAGTTTTGCATGGATAGTTTGTTATTTACGGCAACGTCGGGTGCCAGCCGAGTTCTTAAAGCGCAGCACGTTCGTTCAAACAACTTATCAAATGCTGATACTGCGGGTTTTCGAGCGGATATGGAGCGTGTGCGTAGTGTAGAGATGCAAGGCCCAGGTTTTGATGGTCGCACTATGGTTGTGACCAACTCTGCCTCAACACGTTTCGACGCTGGCGATATTGTGAAAACAGGACGTCCGTTGGACGTTGCGGTTATGGGGGAGGGATATCTCTCTGTAGAAACCCCAGCGGGTAACGAAGCTTACACCCGTGCAGGCAATATTCAGGTCGATACTTTTGGCGCTCTAACAATCAATGGGTTCCCTGTCCTCGGTGACAATGGTCCTTTGGTTGTGCCGGATTATCAAAAGATTGAAATCAGCGAGCGTGGTCAAGTCTCAGTGATCCCACCAGGTGGCGGCGCAGAAATTGTGGCAGGCACTTTGAAGTTGGTTAAACCGGAAATTAATCAACTGCAAAAAGAGAGCGATAGCTTGCTGCACAGCGTAGATGGCGTGCCATTCGCGGCAGATGAAACCGTGCAACTCTCTCCTGAGCACATTGAGGGCAGTAACGTATCTGCTATTGATGAATTGGTTAGTGTGATGTCGCTGACGCGCAACTTTGAAATGCAAGTTCGCATGATGAAAACGGCGGAAACTCTAGCAAAAGCTGGTAACAAATTAATGGCGGCGAGCTAAGTCTCGCCCCGCAAGGAGTAAAAAATGCATTCAGCATTATGGGTAAGTAAGACAGGCATGGCAGCGCAAGACACGAAGATGACTGCCATTTCTAACAACCTAGCAAACGTAAACACGGTTGGCTTTAAGCGTGACCGAGTCGTATTTGAAGATCTTTTCTACAGCATTCAGCGTCAACCAGGCGCACAAGTAGACCAAGTTAACGAACTACCAAGTGGTATTCAGCTAGGTAGCGGTGTTCGCGTTGTTGGCACACAAAAAGTGTTCACGCAAGGTAATACCCAAAACACAACGCAAGAGTTGGATCTTGCTGTAATGGGTCAGGGTTTCTTCCAAATAGAAAACTCGGACGGACAGATCATGTATACACGTAATGGTCAGTTCCATCGAAACTCAGAAGGCTTAATGGTGAACAGTCAGGGCCTGCCTTTAGAGCCTCAAATCCAGATCCCAGACAATGCGGTCTCTTTCTCTGTGGGTGTTGATGGCACAGTGACTACAACAACAGCAGACGATCCAACACCTCAGCAGCTTGGTCAAATTACACTTGCAAAATTCATCAATCCAGCCGGCTTAGAGGCCATGGGTGGCAACTTATTCCGTGAAACGGAAGCCAGCGGTCCAGCTGATGAGCTGATTGCAGGGGCTGATGGCGCCGGCATTATCAAGCAAGGTGCACTGGAAGGGTCAAACGTACAAGTAGTAGAAGAGATGGTCGACATGATCACCACTCAACGTGCGTATGAGATGAATGCGAAAGTGGTCTCTGCTGCAGATGACATGCTGAAGTTTGTTTCGCAATCAATGTAAGTATGAAATTGGTGATGATGAAGGAAAAAGCAATGAAATGGCTTTCTAAGAGTTGGGCAGTAGCCGCCGTGTTGCTGGTGGGATGTGCTGGCCGTCAGGAATTTATTCCGCCTGAGCCGAATGCTGAGGAATATGCACCACCAACGCTCGATTACACGCTGCCGGAAACCCAATCTGGTAGCCTTTATCGTCACCAATACACGATGACTCTGTTCCAGGATCGTCGTGCTTACCGAGTTGGCGATGTATTAACGGTTCAATTATCAGAAGAAACCTCATCGAGTAAAAATGCGGGTACTAAGTTCGGTAAAAGTTCAGCAATTAACTTTGTGGCGCCGACCATAGGCACGAAAACTATCGATGAGTTAGGGGTTAGCGTGGATGGCAAACGTAACTTCGATGGCAGTGCATCAAGTTCACAAGGCAACAAGCTTCAAGGTGCCATTACGGTAACGGTACACGAAGTATTACCTAATGGCGTATTGCGTATCAGCGGTGAAAAATGGCTTCGTCTGAATCAAGGCGACGAGTTTATTCGTCTAACCGGTATCGTCCGTGTGGATGATATTAACCGCAGTAACCAAGTTTCTTCTCAACGAATTGCTGATGCAAGAATTACCTACGCAGGTCGCGGAGCGCTAGCTGACAGCAACGCAGCCGGGTGGCTAACTCAGTTCTTCAACAGCCCATGGGTACCTTTCTAATGAAGACAATGCAATCTTTCTTTATGTCTCTCCTATTGGTGTTGACCTTGGGACTACCAGGCACTTCACGTGCTGAAGCGGAAATTCCGATCATGGACTTGGTCGATGTTCGCGGCATTCGAGAAAACCAACTGGTTGGTTATGGTTTGGTAGTTGGCTTAGCCGGACAAGGTGACCGAAACCAAGTGAAATTTACCTCTCAATCTATTACCAACATGCTACGTCAGTTTGGGGTTCAAATTGATGACAGTATGAACCCTAAGCTACGAAATGTGGCTTCTGTGAGTGTGACAGCGTCCGTTGACCCAATGGCAGGCCCAGGACAAACGTTGGATGTGGTTGTGTCTTCAATCGGTGATGCAAAGAGCCTTCGCGGTGGTACGTTATTGCTAACGCCTTTACGTGGTATTGATGGCGAAGTGTACGCGATTGCGCAAGGTAACGTGGTTGTGGGCGGCTTATCTGCAGAGGGGCGAAGTGGCTCCAAAGTAGAAGTAAACACACCAACGGCGGGTCGCGTTCCGAATGGTGCGACTTTAGAGAGAGAAATCAAAACCGATTTCAACCAACGTGATGAAATCACCCTAAACCTGCGCAAGCCTAGCTTCACTACAGCAAAAAATATTGCGCGTGAAATTAACAACACTTTTGGACCTAAAGTTGCAGTTGCGATCAATAAAGCGCGCATTGATATGCGTGCACCAAAAGATACACAGCAGCGTGTCGTCATGATGTCGATGCTTGAAGAAATGAGCGTCGTTGAAGGCCGTAAACCTGCTCGTATTGTCTTTAACTCTCGCACTGGCACCGTAGTGATCGGTAAGAGTGTCAAAGTGAGTGAAGCAGCAGTAAGTCACGGTAACTTGACCGTGCGAATTTCTGAATCACAACAAGTTAGTCAGCCTAATGCGTTTGCAAATGGCGATACGAAAGTCGTTAACCAAACGGACCTTGATGTGAATGAAGATCTCGCTCAGATGGTGATTTGGCCTCCAGGCACGGAACTTAACACCATAGTTAATGCGGTAAATAGTTTAGGTGCCACGCCTACAGACTTGATGTCTATCCTGCAAGCTTTGAGTGAAGCGGGTGCATTGAACGCTGAATTGGTCGTGATATAAGGAGTTAAGGATGAAGCTAGACAGTACCAATGAACAAACTCAGTTAAATTCGATGTTTTATCACGACAATAGTGCATTGGCTAACATCAAGCATAGTCGTGATCAAGAAGGCGCACTTGAAGTCGTCGCAGGTCAATTTGAGGCAATGTTCCTACAAATGGTGTTACGCCAAATGCGCAGCAGTAGTGATGCTCTTGCTGATAAAGACAGCCCGTTCGCCAGTCAGCAACAAGGGGTATTCCGTGATATGTATGACGGTCAGCTGGCGATGGAACTAGCAAAGAAACAGAGCTCAGGCATTGCCAATATGCTCATCCAGCAGCTGAGCCCGTCTATGCGTGAGGTTGCTTTCGATGCTGCGCGCAACATCTCATCCGCTAACGATGGTAAAGCTTCGAATTCTGAATCTATCTCACAAGTAGATTCTAAAGAGGTGGAGAAGAATTCAAGCCTATTTAATACCGCTTCTCAAGCCGTCGCCTCTGTTAAACAGGTATTCGGTGAGGCCGGTATGACTACCGCGTTTTCTCAGCCGTTGATCAGAAAAATGGAGCTGTAAATGAACCTAGTTAATATTGCCCTTTCAGGTTTAGGCGCGAACCGTGTGGCCCTAGACGTAACCGCGCAAAACGTGGCAAACGTGAATACCGTGGGTTACAGTCGTCAACAAGCGTTGATGGCGTCTGTCGATGATGGTAAAGCCAATCGCTTAAGTCCAGGTTTAGGGGTAGAAGTCACTAGCATTCGCCGCGTTACTGATCAATTTCTGATTAAGCAAACGTGGTCGACTAACAGTATGGCGGCATACGCATCTGGATACACCAGTAACATGAGTCAGCTGGAGAATACGCTTGGTGCCGATGGTTTCAGTATATCGGCTGGCTTGGACTCGCTAAACGCTGCGCTTAACGATGCGACCGTTAAGCCGGAATCCATACCTTACCGCCAGCAGATCATTAACGAATCTGAAGCTTTGGCCCGCCGTTTTAATACGCTTACCGAATCTTTATACAATCAACATAAAGACATGAGCGATCAACGTAATGCAGCGCTTAACCACGCGAATAGCCTTATGGAAAATATCGCGAAGGTGAACAAGCAACTGGTAGAGATGCAAGGTACAGGTGGTAACCCATCACAGTTAATGGATGAACGAGATAGGTTAATCGGTGAGTTATCTCAAACCATTGAAATCAAAACAACACAGCAGCATGACGGCAGTGTTCAGGTCACACTAACCTCTGGTCAACCGCTTGTGATGGGTACGGACCATGGCAAACTGGAAGCCATTCCTGACCCGAGTGATCCTTACTTGGCGAACTTACACGTCACGTTCTCGAATCAAAGTTTTGCGATTGGTGACTCGCTTGGTGGCAAATTAGGTGCGATTAATGACTATCAAACCGAAGTGTTGAAACCAAACCAATTGGCTCTGAATGACATGGCGAAAGCTCTCGCGGATGAATACAACGCCGTGCTTGCGACTGGCAAAGACTTAAATGGCAACCCAGGTAAACCTTTGTTCAGCTATGACCCAGCAAACCCTGCAGCCAGTTTGGATATTACCAAGCTAACTCCAGATGAGCTTGCGTTCTCAAGTGATGGAACACCTGGTAACGCAGATGCGTTGCAATCATTGATCGAGTTAAGCAACAAGCCAGTGGCGGTATCAGGTTACGGCTCAGTAAGCTTGAACGATGCCTTTAGTTCAATGGTGGGTCAAACCGCAATTAAAGCACGCCAAGCTAATGCTGATTATCAAGCGAAGTTAGCCATGAACAAGCAAGCGCACGCAGCTCGCGATAATGTTAGTTCCGTAAACAGCGATGAAGAAGCGGCTAACCTAATGATGTTTGCTAATGCGCACAATGCCAACATGAAAGTGATCAGCACAGCAAATCAACTGCTCGATTCTATTCTGCAGTTATTCTAAGAGGAAAGTTTAGATGCGAATTAGTGACAATCAATTTAGTCAAATGATGTTGCACAGCTTGCAGAGCAATAGCGCGGGATTAGGCGAAGCTCTGCAACAGATGTCTACTGGCAAGCGCTTAACCAAGCTGTCTGATGATCCAATGGCTTCGATCAAGTTGCTTAACTTAGACCGAGAAACCAGTGCGATTGCTCAGTACAAAAACAACATTGAAAACGTAAAAACGACGCTATCGAGTCAAGAAACCCATTTAGATTCGATCAAAGAAAGCTTAAAAAGCATGCGAGACATCGCGCTTTGGGGTGCGAACGGCTCTCTTACTGACGAAAGTCGTGGCGGTATGATTACAGAGCTTAAGAGTTACCGTGACTCTATTGAGTCGTCTTTTAACGCGCAGGATGAAGAAGGGCACTACCTTTTCTCTGGTACTAAAACGGATACTGCGGCTGTAAGTAAAGCGAGCGGCAGCTACGTAATTGAAGGTAATAGTGACAAGCGCGTAGTAACAATTGCTAAAGGTGTCACGATGGATTCCAATATGACTGCAAAAGAAATATTGGACCTTGGGGGAGGCCATAACGTGCTTAACCAAATTGATGCGCTGATCAAAGAGTTTGAGAGCCCTACCGCCAACTTCAGAACTGAAGTTGAGGCGAGTATCAGCGCTATCGACGATACTTTTTCAAACGTACTAGGGACCATGACTGAGATTGGTGGTCGACACAACAACTTAGATCTTGTTGGTGGCGCGCACAGTGAAAACAAGCTGTTCGTTGACAAAGTATCTGGAGACCTCTCTGCTCTGGACTATGGTGAAGCGTCGGTACGATTGAGTAATTACATGGCCGCTTTGCAAGCAACGCAAGCAAGCTATGTGAAGATCGATGGTTTGTCGCTGTTTGACCGTTTATAAGGTTAGGAAGTTCTTTTTATGGTAATGAGTACAGTAGAGGTTAGACCCCATAGCATACGCTTAGGTGGACAAGAACAAGCCTCTATCATGCCGACCCGTTCTGCAGACTCAAGTACGGCAATTAAACCGCGCCCGGCGCAAATTCAGGCTGACACTGCGTCAGCCTACTCTGTATCTGGTATTCAGCTTACGCAGGGTCAGCAGCAAGCCACGGCGGTTCAGATCGCGTCCAAATCACTGCAGGTGATTGGCAAAGAGCTCACGCAAATTAAACGTGGTTTGACGCAAGCTGTTAATCAAGGCGTACAAAATGTTCCTGGTTTGCAGGATACATTGGTTCGCTCTAAAGCCACCATCCAAAAAGTCGTTGAGCAAGCACGTTTCGATGGCCAGAAAGTCCTAAATAACGAACTGCACTTAAAACTGGATAAAGCGGATATTCGTCGCTTTTCTATTCCAGGTTTGAATGTTCATCGCTTAAGCGACAAGGCCGAGCAAATCCGTTTGGATTTTCCTCAAGGTCAAGCGGTGATGATTCAGTTTGATGGACAATCAGACGGTGAGCGAACGGTCAAAATGCTGGATCGCAGCTTGATTGCGTTAGGAATGCGAGCCTCATTAGCCGATGATGGCAGCATTTTATTTGAAGCCAGAGACAACGCTTATCAACAAATGCAGCAAAAGGTGATGGTAACGGGGGAAGGGCACCGATTCCCTGCGGGACAGCCTAACGTTTTGAACTTAAAGTCTGAGCCAGATGGTATTGCGGAGCTCGGGTTTGATCTAGGCTCACGCGACGGCATCAAGCAGACGATTGCCAAAGTAAATCAGCATCTGAAACAAGTTCAAACGAGTTTGCAAGAAGCGAAAGCTTTTCATGGTGAACTGAATACTCAAATGCGTTCTATCCAAACCAAAACCGCACAGCTTTCAGTCAATGAGGTGAATGCAAAACTGGATGGATTCATGCAAAAGTCTGGCGAGTTTACTTCGACTTTTCAGGCATTGAATGCGCAAGCAAACGTGCGTCGTCATACCGTGGTCGCTTTACTGAAGTAACGAACACTCCAATGATTCCCGGCTTTACTGAAGTAACGAACACTCCAATGATTCCCGGCTTTACACTGTTATCGTCCCCCAATAACGAAAACAGCGCACTGTCGGGAATCTCTCTTCGACTCGTCTAGGGCTCGAGTGCTTTTGCCACCGAACGATTCAATTTCTGGAATAGCCATCCAAGTGCTATCAAAGACGCACCTAAGCCTAAGAAGCTTATCGCTCGCCAGAACCCATCCAGAGAGCTCACATCCCATAAGAATACTTTCAGTGCGACACAGGCAAGGACCACTAGACCGACACGCTGCATCATCAGCCCCTGTTGGGTCACGCCGCGCCAAGTCAGCAATCCACCTACGAGCAAGCCAGCCACTGAATAACTGAACAACTCAGCCATGCTGGTTGGCTGATACAGCATCATCGATGTGGTTTGCCAGAATTGACGGATAGACATCCCCAACCAAATGGCTGCAAGTAAAAAGCCTAGACTAGCAATCGCAAATCGATGAACTTGCAACGTATTCCAGCGTTTAAAGGCTGCGATAAGCAGGATGCAAGCTGGTAACAGCCAGCCGATACTCAGCATGTTAAAGATGGGAAGTGCTTGTGCCGAGACGTTATCAGTCACCAACGGCGATTCTGCCGTATTAAGCAAAATAATCAATATAGCGAACGCGCACCAAAGCAAGTAACTATAGATTTCGTAGATACGGCTTAAGCGTTGCGCAAATTGGCTGCGGTAGCTGTATACCAAACCCATAACTAATGCTTGATTGGCAAAGACTGCCGCACTTGTGAAGTCGATGTGCCCCAAGTAACCATATTGCCCCGTTAACCAGTAGTTAGTTTGGGTGAACAATGCCATTAAGAATACATGTAAAAACGCCCCTTCAAACCAGTTGGTCAGTTCTCGGTCCACTTGTTTTAGTGTTGAACGAGCATAAGACAAGATGAAGAGAGAAGGCATATAACTCACAAGAACCCAAGCCCAATGCCCGGCTTCTACCGGTTGCCATTCGGGTATGAAAGGTAGCAGCGTGAGTCGGATAACCAGTATTCCCATTGCCACTTTAATCGCCCAACTCGCAGGTCGAAATAACCCGACTTGAGCCTGTAAGGCCATTATCGCAACTTGTATTGAGATTGCTGTTGTTAACCAAGTATCGCTCAACCAAACAAAAGCGATACCTACGATTAAAGCATGCATAACGGCAGAGCATTCTAATGCCAACGAACGTGCACGCTGACCAAGCACAACATAGTAAGTGGCCATCAATGCGCAGAAGGTAGTCCAATACCACAGGTAGCCTTGCATAAATTCGTCAACATAAAGCAACGTAATTAAGCTCATCGCGGGAGCCAGTACCAGCAGAAGCAGCCCACTGAGTTGCGAACGGTCACTAAGTGATTGGCAATATGTTCGATAGCCGATCAGTGCAATACTCACCGCCAATGCGAATAGAATGCTAGCTTCTCGCTCTAACATATACAGCGCATCAAAAGCGATGGTAAGAACAATCAGCGCGGTTGCTGAGACGAGAATAGATGGCAAAAATACACGTAATGACCAGCCTGTACGAAGTGCTGGTAGCCAGATGATCGCAACAAGCAGCGTATAACAGTACGCCATTTGTAGAGTGTTCAGCTCCGGCATTCTGGTGACGGCAGAAAAGGTCAATAAAGCAGTTGCGAGAGCGGTAGCGGTCGGCGAGTTTGTCCACTTGCTTTGATAGTGACGAAAGCGAGGATTGAGCATCCAACCCATTCTCGGAACCGCGAAAATGAGATACAAAGTGATGGAGAGATAAATCGCGAGCCACGAGAACAACCGTTCTGTTGGTACACTCTCAATCAACAGCAACATCCAAATGACATGTGGAATCGCGATACTTGGCGTAATCCATGCCCTACGCACTTTTTGCATCAATAAGGTCGCCGCGAACGAAATTGCGCAGATGTATCCGGCTAACAAAAAGTAGTTGGGTTCATTACCTCCAATCCACAGTGGTGCTGTGTAGCCACCAATTAAGCCAAGCACGGCCATTAACGGCCCTTGTCGCAATGATAATGCTAAACTGAAAAATGCCGCTGAAGCCAAAATGATCAACGAGATACTTGGCGTTAGCATTTGATAAACCACAAAGGCAAAAATGACGGTGCAGTAAATGCCCGTTAATCCCGTACCGGTAACGGCAGCAGGAACATACGTAAAGCCTTGGGCTCGTGCTGCCCGCTGCGGATTCTGTTGTTCTTTACGGTGAAACCACTCGCCAACAAGCACCATAAGTAATGAGATCACAAAGGCAAAGGACACTCGCATAAATGGCGAAAACTGGATGTGACTACCAATCACCTGTACGAGATAACCTCCACCGATCAGCATGGCCAATGCGCCTACCCAAACCAACCAATTTTCTTGGATGTTGCTAAGCAGGCTCTGAACTTTACTCTGAAGGAATGACTCATTTTCTTGACTAAAAACATCCAGTTGCACTTCTCTTATCTGGGCGTACCCTTGATTCGCAGCGCTCTGGTCCAAGTCTAGGTTGGCAGCTGGATCATGTTCCCCAGAGGATGAGACATTTTTCTGTTGTGATTCTATGTGAGGTGACGTCGCTACAGATGGTGTGTCTTTTTCGATGCTGGATTGTTGGTGTACTTGTTGGTTTGAGCCCCCATGGACACTGGCTCGTAGTGATGTGACTTCCTCACGAAGTTTGGTTAGTTCTTTTTCTAAAAGTGCAGCTCGGTTGGCGGCTTTCACTCCGATGAGGATGGCGAGACACGCCATGAACAGTGCTAGTATTACGTACAATCCATTTCTCCTTGCGTACGTCGCGTGACCCACGATTCTTAACTTTGAGCACTTACGCTAAAGCTTAGTTCATGCTCTATGCCTTAGCCTCATATAGTGCTAGGTTCCGCGCTTTCTTCAGAAATCATTCTACATAATGAAACTCAATGCGTAATGATGAATTCGACAAAGTCGCACACTTGTGTGCCACTTTAAGACCTGATGAACAAAAATGAGTCGTTAAGTCATTGGGGGTCAACTATATTCATAGTTCTGATGCGATCGCCAAATGACTTCAAACATGTGCGTTTCGTAGCGATGTCATCGAAGGTCAGTCGTTTGATTTGCACGTTCGGTTGTTTCTATTTGACCGTAAGGCTGAATGTATTCGGGTATAGCGCATTCACGCGAAAAAAGACAAAAACAGGTAATTATTGATGCAAGTGGGTAATGAAGCGCTGGTGCTGTCAGCGGTTGGGGTTATTGGTTTAGGTTGCCAATGGTTAGCTTGGCGATTGCGTTTGCCAGCGATTTTATTTTTGTTGTTGGCAGGGCTGATCGTCGGGCCATTTATGCAGTGGTTAAATCCTGATGAGATATTAGGTAATTTGCTCTTTCCGTTGGTTTCTTTAGCGGTGGCAGTGATTTTATTTGAAGGCAGTTTGACCTTAAATTTTAAAGAAATTCGTGGCGTGAGTGGTTCGGTATGGAGCATTGTTTCCATCGGGGCGATCATTTCGTGGGCGGCGACCAGTATTGCAACACACTATTTCCTCGGCTTTACTTGGGAGCTTGCCATGTTGTTCGGCAGCTTAACCGTAGTAACAGGGCCGACGGTCATCGTGCCACTTCTACGAACCGTAAGACCTAACAGTACGCTTGCTAACATTTTGCGATGGGAAGGGATTTTGATTGACCCGCTCGGTGCGCTTTTTGTTGTGATGGTTTACGAGTTTATCGTATCTCACAGCGCGATAAATAGCGTCGAAGTGTTTGGGACGATCATTGCTGTCGGTGTCATGCTAGGTGCGGCCTCAGGCTATGCAGTTGCGACGATCATGCGTCGCTCTTGGCTACCGGAATATTTGCAGCCATTTGCGGTTTTGATGGTGGTTCTAGGTGTATTTTCGGTCTCTAACCACATTGAGTCTGAAGCTGGGTTACTAACCGTCACCGTAATGGGTATGTGGCTCGCAAACGCTAAAGACATCAATATTCAGCAAATTCTGCACTTTAAAGAGCATTTAACCATTTTACTGATCACCGGATTGTTCATCTTCCTTGCGGCTCGAATCAGTTTGGATGATTTTGCTGCGCTAGGTAGCGGTGCGTTATTGTTATTTGTATTTATGCAGTTAGTGTCGCGTCCGTTATCGATTTTTCTTTCAACCTTCCGCAGCAACTTGCGTCTCAAAGATAAGCTGTTTTTGTCTTGGGTTGCACCGCGCGGTATTGTTGCTGCTTCGATTTCGTCTCTTTTCGCGATCAAATTGACCGAATACGGCATTGATGAAGCGATTTTACTGGTCCCTATGACCTTCATGGTGATTATAGGAACGGTCGTGTTACAAAGTGCGACGGCACGTCCTGTAGCGCTGACATTGGGCGTCGCAGAGCCAGCACCACGCGGCTTCTTGTTGATTGGTGCTAACCGAGTAGCAAGAGAAATAGGGCAGGCGTTGTCGCGTTATGACCGTCGCGTATTAATGACTGACTCAAACTGGGAGTACATCAGTCAGGTTCGTATGTTGGGACTGGATTACTATTACGGCAACCCTATTTCTAGTCACGCGGACGACAACTTGAACTTGATAGGAATAGGTCAAGTGGTTGCATTAACGCCCGATCAGCATTTCAACATTATGGCTTGCATGCAATTCGTCGACGAGTTTGGGGAAGATAAAGTTCACTGCTTACAAAAAGTGAAAACCAACAGCAATGACAGCGAGAAGCACTCCGTGGCTCAGGAGTACCATGGTAAATTGCTGATGGGCGGCAATGTAAGCTATACCCAGCTAGCCAGTATGTTAAGTCGTGGTGCAGAGGTTAAACACACGAAATTGAGCGATAACTTCACGTATCAAGATTATTTAGCGCATCACAAAGGTAGTTCAGTTGTACCGCTGTTCCATGTAGAAGAAAAAGGAAAAATTCAATTCTGTGATGATCCCGAACAGTTTGAACCAACGACGACAAGCACTGTTGTGTCGCTAATTCTGTCGGACAGCGTAAAGTAAACTACAGAGCAATGTGATCCATTTGCATCATGGGTATCGTACGCTGATTATCTCAATTTGAAGAGAAACTTGCCGGCTTGTTGAAAACGGAAAGCGAGTTTCTTTTCTTATAATGTCAGGGGCAGTCGAGATTCATTACTCGTTTCGGAAAAGTAATCCGGCAAATTCACAAAATTCGCATTGACGTTACTGATAAGGATCGCAATACTGCGCGACTGTTTTACTTTAGGGTGACATTATGGCTCCGCAAACTAACCGAAAAGATTTACACCTAGATGCTGTTTTACATCATGATATGAGCATGAAGCATAAAACGGCGGGTTTTGAGTCTGTCGAGTTCGAACACTGTGCGCTGCCAGAATGTGACTTTCACGCGATCGATTTATCGACAGAGTTTCTTGGTCATCAATTAGCGCTACCGTTTTTGATTAGCTCGATGACTGGCGGAGCAAAAGACGCAGAAACGATCAATTGTCGTTTGGCTGAAGCCGCAAGTGAATTAGGTATTGCCATGGGTGTGGGCTCGCAACGGATTAGCTTAGAAGAAAGTCAGCATTCGGGCTTGGGTAAAACCATTCGTGAGTTGGCGAAAGAAGTACCGTTGTATTCCAATCTTGGAGCCGCTCAATTGCTCGATAAAGGTAAACTCGATAATGCGCAACGTGCGGTTGAGGCGATTCAAGCCGATGCCTTGTTTGTGCACGTTAATCCAATGCAGGAAGCGTTTCAGAAAAATGGCGACCACAATTGGGTTGGTGTTTTCCAGGCAATTGAGATGCTTAAATCTCGCGTGAAGGTTCCTATCATTATCAAAGAAGTCGGTTTTGGTATTAGCGGACACGTTGCGCAGCGATTAATTGATGCTGGTGTGGATGCAATTGACGTTGCGGGCGCGGGTGGCACAAGCTGGAGTGCGGTTGAAGGGTATTGCCAAGATAATCCGAAAATGCAGCGTGCAGCCGAGCTTTTCCGCGATTGGGGTGTCCCTACAGCAACATGTTTGGCTCAAATCCGCGCACTGCATCCTACATTACCCTTGATCGCCTCGGGAGGTGTTCATAACGGACTTGAAGCGGCGAAAGCCATTCATTTGGGGGCTAATCTCATTGGGCAAGCTGGTGCGGTATTAAAAGCTGCGACGATCAGCACGCAGTCTGTCGTCGATCACTTTGAACAAATGGCATTAGAGCTGCGTTTAACGTGCTTTGGTACTGGCTCTTTTAAGGTTGGTGAGCTAACAAAAGCGCGCTGCCTATAGCTTTTAGAATGGCGCGCTTTACACAGAGTCGCTCAATAATTTTTCGATGTCTTAACACGTAGACTGATAATTTCGTTATAGTTGATACAAAAGTCACTTCAGCTAGTGACGCCTTTATTCAGACACTTGAATGGGCACGTGTTGAAGAGATTGAGTTTAATTTTACTATTGTTTGCAACTGGAACCTTAAATTTATGAAAAAACTAGTCATGCTGATGTTGGCGGCTTCTGCTTTGACCGCTTGTAGTGATGAAGTGGGCACTGAAGGCTGGTGTAACGACATGCGCGATAAGCCAAAAACAGAATGGACAGCAGACAACGCGGTAGACTTTGCAAAGCATTGTGTTCTGCAAGATGGTGTCGGCAGCGAGCAATGGTGTGAAAACCTGAAAGATAAGCCGAAAGGTGACTGGACTGCAAACGAAGCGACCAGCTTTACTAAACACTGCATTTTTTAAGCACAGCGGAAAGCGCCTTTTCTGAGGCGACATTCTGTGAGGTAAACACCAAGCGTTATTGCTTGGTGTTTTTGTATCTAAAATAGCTCGATTTTTCACGTGTCGAGCGCACTTCCCTCTGAATGGAATGTTTTACATTTTCGTTTCATTTTTGAAAACCTGTATTGCCTGTCTTTAATTTTTCGTATTGCAGTGGCATGGTGTCGAGATAGCCATCTAATTCAATTAGATTCATAACAAAAAGGAATTCAAATGGAAGTACTAAAAGGCTCATGTCTGTGCGGCAAGGTAAAGTTGGAAGTGGCAGATGAATTCAAGTACATGGGAAATTGCCATTGCTCTGAATGCCGCAAGTTCACAGGTTCTGACTATTCATCTGCCGGTGGTATTGCGTTGGATAAACTGCTTATTATCCAAGGGAAAGAAGATATTCAAACTTATCAGAAAAGCGAAAATACCATGCTATGCTTTTGTCGCCACTGCGGATCAAGTCTGTATTCGAAAAAGAACAATGGGATCGTCAATATTCGCCTTGGTATCTTGGATGACACACCTTCTCACAAGCCTGATTTCCATATTTTTGTCGCGTCGAAAGCGCCGTGGCTCGAGATATCGGATAACCTGACTCAATTTGATGCAGGGCCAAAATAGAGTTGTTGTAGATAAGTATTTAGAAACAGAGCGCGTTACAATACGCTTGCGACACGCTCTGTGCTTTTACTTTGTATATTAGAACGGAGACGACTATTTGGCGTCTTGTAGTTCTTCTAAGCCACCTGCATTGTGCAGATTCGTAAAGCCTTGCGTTTGTAAGTATTGATACGCTTTGCCAGAGCGGTTACCACTGCGACAGTACAACACGATAGCTTGATCTTTATCGACGTCTTGAAAATGTTTATCAAGTTCAGATAAAGGGAAGTTGACGGCATTATCCAAATGCCCTTCAGAAAACTCTTGCGGCGTACGCACATCGACAATCATCGCGCCCTTGTCAATCAATTGCCACCCTTGTTCAGCGCGTTCAGAAGCCGACACGTTGGGGGAGAGGAAGCCAACGCACAACGTTGCAAGAAATAGAGATACGGCCTTTTTCATTGTTTGATTATCCTTTTTAAGAGTACGTAACCACTCTAGATTTGATTGAGCATATTTTCCATCATAAAGAGATGCTAAGTAGTTGTGAATGCGATAATTCGATAGAAAATTTTATTTAATTTAATAAAAAATTTTTATCAAATTCACCTCTTGAACTCTCATTTTTCGACCTTATTATTTTCATCGAAAGCGAGCTGTCGACTCGCAAATCCATCTTGATGTTTATTTTGTCTTTTATTTTTGGTTCCAAGTAGGAGGCACTTAAAAATGAAAATTCGTCCTTTAAATGACAAGCTAATTGTTGAAAGACAAGAGGTGGAAAATAAATCTGAAGGGGGAATCGTTTTAACTTCTCAGTCGGTGAAAAAATCAAACCGCGGGAAAGTCATTGCTGTTGGTTTAGGTAAACGTCTTGAAAATGGCGAACGCGCTGCGATGGAAGTCAAAGTGGGCGACCAAATCATTTTCAATGACGGTTACGGCGTGAAAACCGAGAAAATTGACGGCGCAGAATACTTAATTCTGTCCGAATCTGATGTGTTAGCAATCGTTGAGTAATTATTTTTGTAGTAGTTTTTGAGGAGATAACCATGGCTGCAAAAGACGTATTATTTGCTAATGACGCACGTCAAAAAATGCTGAAAGGTGTGAACTTACTGGCGGACGCAGTAAAAGTGACACTAGGCCCGAAAGGCCGCAACGTTGTGCTTGATAAATCTTACGGCGCGCCAACCATCACCAAAGATGGCGTGTCTGTAGCGAAAGAAATCGAACTGAAAGATAAGTTCGAAAACATGGGCGCACAAATGGTGAAACAAGTGGCGTCCAAAGCGAATGATGAAGCGGGGGACGGTACAACGACCGCTACCGCACTGGCGCAATCTTTCATCAATGAAGGTCTTAAAGCGGTAGCCTCTGGCATGAACCCAATGGACCTAAAACGTGGTATCGACAAAGCCACTGAAGCGGCGGTTGAGAAACTACGTGAAATGTCTAAGCCATGCAGCGACAAAGAATCTATCACCCAAGTGGGTAGCATTTCTGCAAACAGCGATCGCGCGATCGGTGAAATCATTGCAGAAGCGATGGAGAAAGTGGGTCGCAATGGCGTGATTACGGTTGAAGAAGGCCAAGGTCTAAACAACGAATTGTCTGTGGTTGAAGGTATGCAATTTGACCGCGGTTACTTGTCGCCATACTTCATCACTAACCAAGAAAATGGCAGCGTCGAGCTAGACAACCCTTACATCCTATTGGTGGACAAAAAAGTCAGCAGCATCCGCGAGCTATTGCCTGTACTAGAAGAAGTGGCGAAATCTTCTCGCTCGCTATTGATCATTGCTGAAGACATCGAAGGTGAAGCGCTAGCGACATTGGTTGTGAACAACATGCGCGGCATCGTGCGTGCGACCGCGGTGAAAGCGCCTGGCTTTGGTGACAACCGTAAAGCGATGATGGAAGACATTGCGGTACTAACTGCTGGTACGGTCATCTCTGAAGAAATCGGCCTAGAGCTCGAAAAAGCAACGTTAGAGCAACTAGGTAGTGCGAAGAAAGTGACCATCACCAAAGACACAACAACCATTGTGGGTGGCGCAGCAGAAGCAAGCGCGATTGCTGATCGTGTGGCTTCGATTGAAAAACAAATCGAAACAACCACCTCTCAATACGATAAAGACAAGCTTCAACAACGTGTTGCGAAGCTTTCTGGCGGCGTAGCGGTGATCAAGATCGGCGCTGCAACCGAAGTTGAGATGAAAGAGAAGAAAGATCGCGTGGACGATGCACTACACGCTACTCGCGCAGCGGTTGAAGAAGGTATTGTTGCTGGTGGTGGTGTTGCCCTAACTAAGATCGCGAAAGAATTGGCGGATCTAAAAGGCGACAATGATGACCAAAACGTGGGTATCCGAGTTGCGTTACGTGCAATGGAAGAGCCTCTTCGTCAAATCGCAACTAACGCAGGTGACGAAGCTTCTGTTGTGGCGAACGCTGTCAAAGCTGGTGATTCCGATTACGGTTACAACGCTGCAACAGGTGAATACGGCAACATGATCGAAATGGGCATCTTGGACCCTGCGAAAGTAACACGTTCAGCGCTTCAATTCGCAGCGTCTGTTGCTGGCTTGATGATCACCACTGAAGCGATGATCACCAACCACGTTGAAGACAAAGAACTTGATATCTAACGTCATCAACCGTTAGTGATTAAGTAAGCGTTAAAATAACAATAACATTGCAAAACCTAAGCGGGCTCGCTTGAGCCCGCTAATCAGTCATTTGAGGTAAGTGTTATGACCCGTTTACCTGAGTTTTCTTTCTCAATATCTGAGCCGGGCGGTAATGAAGCTTCGTCAACGTGGCCGACTGCTATTCACTTCCCCCTCGTTCCAGCTGGGCCAGAGTTTTCGATCGAAAATGCTCTGCCTAAACGTCCGACGGTGACGATATTCACTATCGATCTGTCTCAGTTATTTAAAGGGGACGCTCGGGTCATCCATTAACTGTATCGAAACAGCCAGCGCACGTTGGCTGTTTTTTTCTAATTTAAAGTATTGATAATGTAGTTTTTTATTTGATTACTGCCACTTGTTCAATGATCAATTTGAACTTGGGTAATCGGACCGCAAGCGCACTACACCTTTAAGCCCAGCATTGCGCCGAAAATGATTAATCCCGCCCCACATGCTTGATTGAGTCGATGCTTAATCTTCAACAAGAAAGCTTGTAGCTGGGATGACGTGAATAAAACAGCAACGATAGAAAACTAAATACCATGCAGCGCAATCATATAAATCCCGTAAAACAAGGCGATGTGTTGCTGACTAGAGTCGGGAGAAATCACTTGGCTAAAAATACTCAGAAAAAACAGCATCGTCTTGGGATTGAGTAAATTACACAGAAAGCCCTGCATGAAAAATCGCCACATTGAATACTCGCTCTGTTGAATGGTTTCTGAGTTTGACGCAAGCTGCGAGGAGAATATTCCTTTAATCCCAAGGTAGACAAGATAAGCGGCCCCAAGATAGCGCACGAGATTAAACAACCATTCATTTTGTGAAATTAAGTAACTGATCCCTAGCATGGAGTAAGCGATGTGGATGCTGATCGCCATGCTGATACCAATCGCACTGTATACGCCTGCTTTTCGTCCTTGATTTAAGCTATTTCTTAATACCAAAACAAAGTCTGCGCCAGGGCTAATGACAATAATCACACCTAATAACGCAAGAGTTACAAATTCCATATCGATTTCCTGTTTGAATGATGAAGTCTGGGATGTAGCGGAATTGTAGGCGTCTTTATTACTGACTATAATCGAAAAACATTCCCATATTGGTGAGAAAAACTCACAGATGCGTCACCTGAAATCTTTTTATGTCTTCCACGTTGCGGCGAGTTCTTCAAGCTACACTGAAGCGGCTGACAAACTGAACATTACCCACGGAGCCGTGAGTAAGCAGATCAAGCAACTTGAGCAATATCTGTCTCAACCTTTGTTCTTCAAAGAGGGCAGGAAAGTCGTGTTGACGGCGGAAGGCGAATTACTCAAGACATACACAGAAACGGCATTCCAAACGCTAGAAACAGGCGTGAATACGCTTATTCAAGAGAAGCATCAGCATCTTGAAGTGTCTTGTGAACCGACATTAACCATGCGCTGGTTGATGCCAAGGTTGGCCGCGTTTAATGATGAACACCGTGCTGATGTTCGTTTGTCGACGGCTGGTGGCCCGGTAACATTAGGATCAACTGGGCTTTCGATGGCGATTCGTCGAGACGATTTTGCGCAGCATCACGATTACGACAAAACCATTCTTGTGGAAGAGTGGGTGGGGCCGGTATTTTCTCCTGAGTATTGGCAATCCATTAAAGACAATTTGAAAGCAGCTCGATTGTTGAATAGCCAAACCAGACCGAATGCTTGGGCGGATTGGCAGCAATCAACACGTTGTGAAACTTTCAACGGCAACACTCAGCAATCATTCGCGCATTTTTATTTTTGCATACAAGCAGCGGTGGATGGCTTAGGCGTCGCAATGGGATCGTATCCTTTTGTCATGGACGATATTAAGCGTGGTAATTTGGTCGCACCATTTGGGTTTTCTCCATCAAGTTGCAATTACGTTTTATTGAGTCAAGATAAAAAGCGTACAGAACTCGAACATAAATTTATCACGTGGTTACAAACGCAAATGGCAGAGTGTGTGCCACTGTCATCACAGCAGATTACGCAAGGCGAATAGAAGGCATAGAGCGAGATTACGTCAGTCAGTTTTATGGAAAAAGGCTTAGGAAATTGGAAATGGAAAACCTCAATATTGTTGAAATCAAATCATTTGTTCCGGCGAAAGATTACGCGCTATCAAAACGTTTTTATGAGGCGATTGGCTTTGAAATGGCATCGGACTTCGGTGATGTAGCATACTTCTCTCAAGGTAGCTGCGCGTTTCTTTTACAGAATTTTTATGAGCCAGAACACGGCAATAACTTCATGATGCACTTGCTCGTAGAAGACGCAGAAAGCTGGCATCAGCACTTATCCAAAGTGGGTCATGAAGAATTTGGTTCGCGTTTGACAGAGCTAGTCGAGCAACCTTGGGGCATGCGCGAATGTTGTTTGTTTGACCCTAGTGGCGTTTTATGGCGAATTGGCCAGAACATGAATACTGATTAACGCCAGTCTTATTTTCACCACATCTACGCGCAGATATTGAGATCTCGATATCTGCGCGTTTTCTTTTTTTACTTAGCCTTGCCAACGTTTGTAGCGCACTCACGCCTTTTTCGAGGTGGTGTGCGATGGGCTAACGCCAAAAAACTCCTCAAGCAGCATGGCTTTGAGTTCCGCTCTGACTTCTGCGCCACCGATTAACGCCAAAAATGCGAGTCCTCCTGGAATAAGGATGACCATTAATATCGGTCTTAAAATATACGAAAAGCAGAAGATGGTCGGGAAGAAAATCAATCCTTGGCCTAGTTTGTTTAATACGTACATGAGCGATTCCTTTTGTTTTTATATAAAATGAGCGTGCTCAATTTTATAAATGAGCGCGCTCAATTTGTCAATCTCAACCACGCAAGGTATGATCCTTTCAGGCTCATTAAGCAGACACATCAATGACGAAGCGACAACAAACCAGAGATAAAATTCTAAAAGCCGCATGGGCATCTTTTGCTCAAAATGGCTATGACATGACGACCACAAGGCAGATAGCGAGAGAAGCAGGAGTAGCCGATGGTACAGTGTTTAGCCATTTCCCGACTAAACTGTCGATTTTGCGCGAAGGGATGCTGGCGCAACTGCAACAGATCAGCCAAGAAACGCTAGTCAGTGTGGAAGGTAAAACCGATATCGACATTGGTTTGGCGCTGACGGAGAAATACTATCGCTACTATTTTGCGAACGTTGAGCTGAGCCGAGCTTTGTTGAAAGAAGTGATTTGGGATTTGGATTATTATCAGTCGTTTAACCAAGCTTTGTTTCAATCTGTAAACGGAAGCTCCGTCCTTGAGGGAAAAATACCGCTGATTTTTGACTGCTATTTTATGACGTTAATCTCGCACTTGAGCCGTGCAGAACCGGATGTTGAAGCGGCACTTGAAGAGCTTCATGCTAAGTTTCAGCAAATCATTGCGACTGCATAACATGGCCCCAACGCAGGATCTGAAAGAATATACTGCCTGTCATCTTATTTGCTGGGCTCCCATTTTCTCGTTTCAGTTGGCGTCTCACCAAATAGCCGCTTGTAGCTTTGACTGAACTGCCCGAGATGGAAAAAACCAAAGTCAAAAGCGATTTCTGCAATTGTTCGATTATCTTCAGGGCTTTGTAGCACTCTACGTACTTGATTCAGGCGCATTCGATGTATGAACTGCTTTGGGGAAGTATTACAGCAATGTTCAAAGGTGTACTGTAGTGTGCGACGACTGACGTGTACTGCGTCACACAGTTCACTGACGGTTATCGGTGTACGGTAGTCTAGATCCTGTAGCTGTTGTTTTATACGGTGCATCACGTGTTGACGATGAGAGATTGATATCGGATGGCTCGTGTGCAGTGAACTGAGTGAGAACAACTCCAGCACAATATCTTTTAAGATTGCTTGATGTGTGGTTTCAGACCATCTTGGCTCGGCGGAACCAAGTAACGTGCCTAAGTAGTATTTAAGTTGTTGAATGTGTTTTTCCATCAAACCCGTTAAGTGTAATGTGTTGTTTTGGATACTCCCAAGCTCAAGTTGATTTTCTATGATGTGAACGAAGTTTTTGTCGAGCACTATTCCATAGATAGAAAACTGCTCCGGTGTCATTAACTCAAAATCAGCGCCACCTTGCCTAAGCAAAAGTTGGCTTGAATTAAACTGACTGTGATTTAGGTGTAGCGGCTTATTTTCCGCACTCAAACCCAACCAAATACCTCCCTCTTCAACCCTGCATTGCTGTCTTAGCGAGCGGTTACTGTCTTCACGAAACACATGGAAATTGGGAAATCGTCGTTCTCGAATTTGACCTAAAAATCGACCATCGCTGAGTTGGTCATATTCCTGTTGCCAGTTTATCAGACTCGCAGCTTGTTGGTTTGCATCCTTAGTGTGATGGATGCACAGCATTGGTGCAGTTTGGGGCATTTGGTTACTCATCCTTGTGATGCTCATTCCTTTTTTGTGAGTCATGTTGGAGCAGTATTTACATAACTCATTGTTTATTATTGGTTTATAAATGTTGCCAGTTTTTGATAACGCTACGGAACACGTTTGGCAATACTTTCTTAAAGCTTATTGATAGTTCAGCAAAAAGCGAACCAAATAGTGAAGAGGAAGAGCAATGACGGCAACTTATCGTCGGCAACAAGGCAGTAAAGTCTATACCTTTAAGTCATTAGCTGACTTGATGGCGAAAGCGACACCGGAGCGCTCAGGCGATGCGTTAGCCGGGGTTTGTGCTCAGTCAGCGGCAGAACGTGTAGTCGCACAAATGGCGCTGTCTGAGTTACCACTTAAAACGTTTCTTAACGAGGCGGTTATTCCATACGAAAGCGACGATATCACTCGCCTAATTATCGATACGCATGACCTTGAAGCCTTTAAGCCGATTGAGCACTTGACGGTCGGAGATTTTCGAAATTGGCTGCTGAGTGAAGAAGCCGATGGTGAAACGTTGGCTAAAATTCGTCAAGGTTTAACACCAGAAATGGTGGCCGCAGTCAGTAAGATTATGCGCAACCAGGATTTGATTCTCGTTGCTAAAAAATGCCAAGTTGTCACGGCTTTTCGGAATACGATTGGTTTGCCGAGTCGCCTGTCTACTCGCTTACAGCCGAATCATCCCACTGATTCTCTCAACGGTATCGCAGCGACCATTTTTGATGGTCTGATGTACGGAAATGGCGATGCGGTTATCGGTATCAATCCGGCAACAGATAATGTACCTCAAGCTATTAAGTTAATGAACTTAATGGATGAGGTGATTCAACACTATCAAATACCGACTCAGTCTTGTGTGTTAACTCATGTCACGAACACGATCGAAGCCATTGAAATGGGTGCACCAGTCGATCTCGTTTTTCAGTCGATAGGCGGCACGCAAGGGACGAATGATACCTTCGGAATCGACTTGTCGATTTTGAAAGAGGCCCATGAAGCCGCGCTGTCTTTGAATCGAGGTAGCGTAGGAAACAATGTGATGTATTTTGAAACCGGACAAGGTACAGCGCTGTCTGCGAATGCATTTCATGGGGTCGATCAACAGACTTGTGAAGCCCGTGCTTATGCTGTCGCGAAACAGTTTGATCCTTTGTTGGTTAATACTGTCGTTGGGTTTATTGGCCCTGAGTATCTGTTTGATGGTAAACAGATCATTCGTGCTGGGCTTGAAGATCATTTCTGTGGGAAGCTGCTTGGTTTACCTATGGGTTGCGACATCTGTTACACCAATCATGCCTATGCCGATCAGAATGACATGGATAACTTGCTGACACTATTAGGTGTGGCCGAGTGCTCGTTCATCATGGGTATTCCTGGGTCTGATGACATCATGCTCAACTATCAAACTACCTCATTTCACGATGCCCTTTATGCAAGAAAAGTACTCGGTTTGAAGCCAGCACCAGAGTTTGAACAATGGTTAATGGAGATGCAGATTTTCGAGAGCGTGCAAGACGTTCGATTAAGTGAGCAAATCTCTCGCTCGTTTTCGGGAGCAATTAACCAACTGAATAAGGGGTATTCTCATGGGTAAAGTAATCACCATTGCTCAGTCCCCACAAGATGAGTCTGAAGTTGTCACACATAACCCTTGGGGCAAGTTACGCGACTTCACCTCTGCTCGGATCGCTCTGGGTCGCAGCGGGAACAGTGTACCAACCAACGAGTTACTCTCATTTCAGCTGGATCACGCCCAAGCTATGGATGCAGTGCATTGCAGTTTGAATACTGAGTCTCTCGTTGCTGGTTTGTCGGACTCTTACTCGATTCTTGAAAATACCTTAGAGCCTCCAGTGGTAGTGAGCAGTCAAGTGAGTGACCGACTTATGTACCTGCAAAGGCCCGATTTAGGACGGCTGCTTGATGAATCTTCTTGGCAAACGCTCAACTTGATAGCAAATGAGCATAACACTGACATTGATCTTGCGATTGTTATTGCTGATGGACTTTCTTCCGTCGCAATTCAAAACCATGCCGTGCCTGTTGTTACTCGATTGATTTCTCTTTTAAGCGCTGATGATGAACATCAATGGAAATTCGCACCTATCACAATCGTAAAGCAAGGAAGAGTAGCGGTAGGGGATGATGTTGGTGAATGTTTTAACGCCAAGGCCGTGCTGGTTTTAATTGGAGAGAGGCCCGGTCTAACTTCTCCGGATAGCATGGGTATGTATCTCACTTGGGGGGCTAAACGAGGCTCTAAAGATTCCCAAAGAAACTGCATTTCCAATGTGCGTCCCCAGGGGCTCAACTATGACGATGCCTGTGAACGCGCATTTTACTTGCTCAAGGAGGCTCGAAAATTACAACTGTCAGGAGTGAACCTGAAAGATCGCTCCGATATCAATGAGCCAAGTGGCGCAAGCGTTGAAGATAAACACAGCGACAACTTTTTAATTTCATCAAAGTAGAAGGATTTACTATGTCTAAACATCAGGAGTACTTGGCCAAAAGGCAGCTAAAAAGAGGCACCGCAGGTTGGATTTTACTTGCTGGCTTAGGTGTCTCGTATGTTATATCTGGTGACTTCGCCGGTTGGAACTTTGGCATCGCTCAAGCAGGATGGGGAGGCTTTCTTATTGCTGCTATCGCGATGGCAGTAATGTATTTCACGCTAGTATTGTCTTTAGCTGAAATGTCTGCGGCTATTCCTGCTGCGGGTGGTGGTTACAGCTTCGCAAGACAGGCGATGGGGCCGACAGGTGGCTTTTTCACTGGCTTATCAGTTTTGATTGAATATGCGCTCGCGCCTGCTGCGATAGTGATTTTTATTGGCTCAGCAGTGAATGAATTGGTTGGTATCGATGGCCCTGTTGTTTACGCACTTTTCTACGCCGTCTTTATCGCTATTCATATGGCAGGGGTTGGCGAAGCTCTCAAAGTAATGATGGTCATCAGCGGTTTGGCTGTGCTAGCTATTCTCATTACTGCTGCTGTGCTTATTGGTCACTTTGACGTTAATAACTTATTCGATATTGCTCCGGCGACGGCTCAGGCAACAGAAATCTTGCCGTTTGGGTGGTATGGCGTATGGGCTGCGTTGCCATTTGCAATGTGGTTGTTTCTTGCGGTTGAAGGTGTGCCTTTAGCGGCAGAGGAGGCAAAAAATCCGGCAAAAGATGTTCCCAAAGGCATCATTGGTGCGATGCTGTTTTTATTGCTAACCGCAACTCTCGTAGTCGTCCTTTTGGCTGGTGCGGTTGGCTCAAAGGTCATAGGCGATAGCGCGGTGCCATTAGTTGACGCCCTAAAGCTTACGGGCAATTCAACGGTAGCAATGGCCGTGAACTTACTTGGATTGGCTGGCCTTATCGCTTCTTTCTTTTCAATCATTTATGGTTACAGTCGCTTGGTGTTTGCGCTTTCCCGCGCGGGTTATTTACCGCAAACTTTGTCATTAACCAGTGACAAAAAAGTGCCTTCTCGTGCGCTTTTGGTTCCGGGCGTTTTTGGGTTCTTGGTTTCACTTACGGGTGAGGGGGACTTAATCTTGGCGATGGCTGTTGTCGGTGCGACTGTATCGTACGCATTAATGTCCTTGAGCCATATTTTATTGCGAATTAAACAGCCGGAATTAACTCGTCCATATAAAACGCCTGGTGGGATAATTACTTCGAGTATTTCTCTGGTGCTTTCTTTGATCGCAATGACAGGTGTTTATGCTTTTGATCCCTCAGCCTTTTTCATGACAATGGGATTGTTTCTTATCGGTGGTGTTTATTATGGGTTATACAGCCGCAACAAACTGGTGGCAGCAACCGCCGAGGAAGAGTTTGCCATGCTGTCTGTAGCAGAGCTAGAGCTTGAATCAGATGTCGTACGATAGTCACTTTGATTCTTGTTATTCAGCATATTAAGGGAGCCATAGGCTCCCTTTGTCATTTCTATCAAAAGTGCATAGCGCACAAATGCATCACTTTAACTTTATAAGCGGTTAATCATGTGAAAGTCTAGTCTGGATAACGATGGCGCAGATCCATCACAGGTAAAGGTTAAGTTTTCAAGGAAAGAGCATGATAAACAAGGTATTTAATACACTTTTGGGAACAGAGTTACCGATTATTCAAGCGCCAATGGCCGGTGTGCAAGACAGCCAAATGACCATAGCCGTCAGTAATGTTGGCGGGCTTGGCTCGTTACCTTGTGGAATGCTGAACAAAGACGCCATCGTAAAAGAACTTCAACTTATCAAGCAGGCAACTAACCGACCGTTTAACCTCAATTTCTTTTGCTATGAAATGCCGGAGTATGACGCCAACAAGCACGAAAAGTGGCAAAAAACGCTGCAACCGTATTTTTCCGAGGTTGATGCAACCGTTCAGGCTCAGCCAAACGCTCCGACAAGGATGCCTTTCAATCATGATATTGCTGACGCGATTGAACCATTTGCACCGCCAGTGATCAGTTTCCACTTTGGTTTGCCAGACGATGATCTGTTAGCTCGAATTAGAGGGTGGGGAGGGAAGATCCTTTCGTCAGCGACTACGGTGGACGAAGCACTTTGGCTAGAAGCAAAAGGCGTTGACGGTATCATCGCCCAAGGCTTGGAGGCTGGTGGACACCGAGGTATGTTTTTATCGGATGATTTAACTACTCAATTAAGTTTGATGGCGTTATTACCACAAATCGCCAAACGGGTGAATTTGCCTGTTATTGCTGCAGGCGGAATCGCTGATAGAAGTGGGGTGGAAGCCGCGTTGAGATTAGGAGCGAGTGCCGTTCAAGTTGGCAGCGCCTATTTGTTGTGTGATGAGGCGAAAACATCGTCTTTACATCGATATGCCATTGCCAGTGAACGCGCGCAACATACCGCTGTGACCAATGTTTTCTCGGGCCGACCAGCGAGAGGCATTGTGAATCGCGCGATGTCGGAGCTAGGCTACATCAGTGAGTTTGCGCCGAAATTCCCATACGCCTCCATTGAAATGGCTCAACTAAGAGCGCTTATGGAAAAGCAAAACCGAGATGAATTCACACCGTTGTGGTGCGGACAAAACTCGTCGGGTTGTAAGGAAATATCGGCGGCAGAAATGACATTGTCATTAGTGGAAGGCATCGATTTAAACTGATATGCATCTTGCCTTTTAAAGCGATGCTGACTGAATGGTTACGAGTTATCCCTGTATTTATGTAGTAAATCTAATGGGATGTGGCAGTAATCATTCGGAAAGTTTGTGAGTCTGTCTTGGTGCTCATCATCACTTGGCACATAATTTGTGAGTGGCAGTACTTCTACGGCGATCTTGTCGGCGTCCGGTCGTGCTGCGATAAACGCTTTCGCGATGGTGAGATGCTGTTCGTTTTGGCTATAAACACCAGTACGGTACTTCTCACCTACGTCTTCACCTTGCTTGTTAACGCTGTAAGGGTCGATTATCTCAAACAAATACCCCATTAAAGTTTCAACCGAAACTTGCTCAGGGTCGAACTGGGTTTTCACGCACTCTGCGTAGCCATCGTATTCGGATTGAGTGTTATCCGTTGTGCCATTTGCTCGCCCGGCTTCTGTGTTGATTACGCCCGGAAGGTGGCGCATAAATTCTTGCACGCCCCAAAGGCAACCGCCTGCGAAGTAAATTTCTTCCATTACTTTGATCCTAGTCTTTACCGTTGTTGGGATGTAGGGAGTTAACCCCTCTTCTTCCATCCCATTTTCGTTGCCCTATTATCTGTTGATAGGAGCAATATTCGCAAGGTACAGCTTGGCTAATCAGACCACGCGTTTTTTCCTTTTTACTTTCAATTTCTTTTCATATGAAACATCAGGTGAGTATACTGTAAGCCCATCAATAAGGAGCGAACCTGTGAACCCAAGACAAAATGAAATCCTGCAATTAGTGAACGACCGTAAACGCGTTCAAGTCACGGAGCTTTCTGACATCATTGGCGTGTCGGGCGTGACCATCAGACAGGATTTGAACTTTCTGGAGCAACAGGGCTACCTAAAGCGCGTTCACGGCGCAGCTACCGCGTTGCAAAGTGATGACATTGATGCCCGCCTGGAAGTACGTTTCGATATTAAACAATCGCTCGCAAACCAAGCTGCGGATTTGGTCGCACCGAATGAGACAGTGCTGATTGAAGGAGGCAGTGCCAATGCGTTGTTGGCTCGGACATTGGCTGAGCGCGGCGATGTGACCATCATTACGCCATCGGCGTATATCGCCCATCTCATCCGTAACACTTCTGCCAACATTATCTTGCTTGGTGGCGTGTATCAGCACCAAGGCGAGAGCTTGGTCGGACCGCTGACTAAGTTGTGTATTGAGAACATTCATTTCAGCACGGCCTTCTTGGGTATTGACGGCTTCCATCAAGACACTGGCTTTACTAGCCGCGACATGATGCGTGCTGAGATCGCAGAAACCATCATTGCGAAAAAAAGGCGCAATATTGTTCTAACGGATTCTAGTAAATTTGGGCAAATTTATCCCTCATCAATTGGTAAGACTGACGAAATATCAGTGCTGCTGACTGACAAAGCCGCTCCGAAAAGTGACCTTGAACAAATCAAAAAGCGAGGTGTGGAAGTCATATTAGGCTGATTAAGCCACGTTTCGTTTTCGCTTCGCGAGCATTGCTGTTGGGGAGAAACCGGTGACTAGCATAGTGCCGCTAAGCACTAGAATTGTTCCAATGATGGTGTTAGAGCCGACGGGCTCATCTAGCACCAAGTAGCCCCATAAGATACCAAAAACAGGAACAAGAAAAGTGACAGTCAGTGCTGACGCTGGGCCGATATCAGAAACTAAGCGGAAATAGAGCAAATAAGCGAACCCTGTGCATACAACGCCGAGCGTGACAACAGAGCTCCATTCGAAATGACTTGGTTCTGCACGCATTGGTAAGAATGGTAGCAGCGGCAGTACCCAAATAACCGCCGCCCACATGCTGCCGTGAGCATTGTCAAAAGCAGGTACTTGTGGCGCATTTTTAGTGTAGTTGGTAGCAATGCCATAGCTGAAAGAAGCCATCAAACTGGCGGCAATAGGGAGCATGGCTTCTTCACCTATGGTTGAAGTATCTAAGCCGACCAAGACTGCAACGCCTCCAATGCCTATTAGCATACCGAGAACAGATTTTGCTGTGAGTGGGCTGCGGTACCAAGCAAAGCCAACTAGTGCTCCCCATATTGGGGCGGTTGAGTTCAATATTGCTAAAGTTGATGCATTCAGTGTCTGGGCTGCGTACGCAAAGAGTAAAAATGGAACTGCGCTATTGAATAAGCCAATAATAAAGAAGTGTTTAGTATGCGCAGTTAACGTGAGTTTCTTCTTCAAATATACGGCGATCAATAACAAAGCGACGGCGGCAAATGTAACTCGAAATTCGATTAAGTAAGCCGGCCCGAATGTGTTGGCGGCGACTCGCATAAACAGAAACGAGCCACCCCAAATAGCAGCGAGGCAGAGTAAGCGAAAAAAACTGACGGCAGTCATTTGACATCCTTGGTCGAGGTCTAGCGCCTCATCGATTAATTGTTGCGCTAACAGTGAATTAAACCAAGGATGAGGTCAACCAGAAATGTAATGCCAGTTCCGGATCTGGCTAGCTTGGGATCACGTTGATAGTGTGTTGTTGATTTGTGATCACTTAATGGCTCTCTGACCATACTGCGAATTCATTTCCACTCGGTTCAGTGAAGTGGAATCGACAGCCGCCGGGGAATTCGAAAATAGGGCGGATAATTTTTCCACCATGCTGCTCTACTTTTGTCTGAGTGGCCTGAATGTCTGAGCTATAAAATACTAAAAGTGCGCCACCATTTGCGGTTTGGTTTATAAACTCAGATTTGAAGAATCCGCCATCCAATCCTTGTCCTGAAAATGCAGAATATTCTGGACCATAATCGGTAAAGATCCAGTCAAAAGCACGCTCAAAAAATTGTTTGGTCGCACTGACATTAGTGGAACCAAATTCAACGTAATTCAATTTTTCATGTTGATGCATGGTGAAATCCTTCTCGGTTACTATCGTTTCTAGGCGAACTTTTCTACGATGATGTCGTCCGCTTTTTCGACAAATAATGCGCCATTATCTCTGAGTTCTGTCAGCACATTCTCTACATTATCAGGCAGCACCGCACGAGTTGAAGCAAGATTAACTACCACATTGTAGCCAAGTTCCAGCGCTTGCATGACGGATTTTTTCACACAAAAGTCTAAGGCAAGGCCACCGATAACTAAGGTATCAATCCCGTTGAACTTTAGAAATTCATGCGCGCCTGTCGTTTTGGTGTCGGCAATATCATGGAAAAAAATACCGTAAGGGTGCGCGTCAGGATCCATACCTTTATTAACTTGAAAATCATAGTCCAACACGGGTGGTAAGCCATCTAGCAGCTCAGAACCTGTTGTGCCAAGCACACAGTGACGGTTCCACTTTATATCCACATTCGGTAAACCAACGGGCTCAAGCATATTGGCTGGCGATTCTGCATCCCATTTTGCTTTCGGTGGGTGCAAGTCACGACTGACCAGTTTTAATCGGCCTTTGGCATGATTGTTCAAAAGCTCCGGTACGATTTCCAACGCACCTGCAACGGGCAGTTCATCTGGACATAACTCACTAAAGCCTTTCTCTGGATCAACGTCGATCACTGCTGTAGTTTGATAGTTTACTCGAACAGTCATGGCAGACTCCTTGTCTGTCTGATTGTCTGCATTTTATCCACGCAAACAGTTTTGAAAAAAGGTTACTTCGTCGCTAGTCAGCGTATATACCATTGCGGGTTTTCCACCTTTGCCTTTGTTGGTTGAAGCGACTTTATTAGTGGGTTTTAGTACGCCTGAATCTATCAAGCGGCGCTTAATCGTCATTCGGCTGATATCAATACCAAACTCTTGATAAGCAGAAATGATGTCCGCAACCAAAAACTCTTTGTCTAATGCAAACAAAAGAACCGATGTGTATTCAATGGATGCACGAAGCTTTTGCCACGCTTTTTCAATGGTTTTTTGATGATCAAATGCGAGGGTTTCTTCTCCATTGAGAATAGCCTGTAGCGAAAACCATTTAAGTTGGCATTCCGGTACACCTGCATTATTTATTTGCTCTACATTGTTACGATCAACTAAGGCGTAGTGCGTAATGTTTAAGCTCCAGTCTTCTGGATCGCGCTTTGGATCACCGTCGATAAATGCTTCGCTAAAATGGCGAGGGTAGGTATGGATTTTCTCACGGCAAATTCGGCGACGCGCCGCTTCAAAGTTTTCATCGGCCGGGCGTCCGCCTTCACTGGTTAAGTCTTTATCAAAGACAAATCCGCCCGGTAGTGCCCAGACTCCATGGTATGGCCGATTTGGATTTGAACGTTTAATCAACAACACTTCCAATCCCTTATCGGCACAGCCAGATAGCCTGAATGGAATAATGTCGACAGATACGATCATGGTTGGGTCCTAATATTGATTTGTAAGTAATCTAGCGCATAACAAGTGGTCAATCAATGGGTAAGTAACGAGTTGTTAGAAACGTTTTCGGTAGTGTTCTTAATACGGTTTGAGCATAAATTTACGGATGACTCTGACTTATTCACAATGCTTGCTCGAATTCTAGACAAAAAAACCTTATAAAAATGAGTGGTTAGTAACAAAAGTTGACAAACTATAGATGGGTGTTTATTGTTTACGCAAATTAGTTAGTAACAAAAAGTTATATACCCAGGAAGGGCATGTAGAAGGGCACCTAATGACCACCAAACTATTTTCTTCCCGCATCATTCAAAGCGCTTTGGATTTCGATGTCTACAAAGTCAATATGATGAGCGCTGTAACAGCGCTTTACCCTGATGCGATGGTGTCATATAAGTTTATCGTGCGCAGTGAGGAAGACCTCTCTGAGCTTTTGCCCGAGGTAAAAGCCGAAGTCCTTAAACTGCAAGATATTCAATTTACGCAAGAAGAAATTGAATATATTAAGCGTGTCGCGCCTTACCTGACTCCTGACTTTGTTGATGCACTGCGCCATTTCCGTTTCAACCCACAAAGTGATGTCTCTTTCCATAATAAAGCAATGGCTGATGGCTCAAGCCAGTTAAGAATTACCATTAACGGTTTGTGGCGAGATACCATCTTGTACGAAACGATCATCATGAGCATCGTGTCTGAAGTTCGTAGCCGTCAGCGTTGGTCAGATATCCCTGTTGCGCAATTTACCACTGTTTTAGAAGAGAAAGTTCGGCACCTAAAGTCGGAACTAAAACGTCGTAACATCACTAACTTTAAATTTTCTGACATGTCGACGCGTCGACGTTTTTCCTTCCAAGCTCAGCGCACTATGCTGGAATATTTGTGCCAGGAAGTGCCGGAATGTTTGACAGGAACAAGCAACTATCACTTAGCAAAAGAGCTGAATTTGACGCCTATCGGCACCGTTGCTCATGAATGGTTTATGGGACACCAAGCTCTGGTGAATGTGCGAGATTCGCAAAAAGTGGCGTTGCAACGTTGGCAAAAAATGTTTAATGGTGCACTAGGTATTGCGTTAACCGATACGATTGGTATCGATGCTTTCCTTAAAGACTTTGATGAAGAACTAAGTAATGCGTACTTCGGTGTACGTCACGATAGTGGTTGCCCTTATAGCTGGGGTGAAAAAATGATTGCACACTACCAGTCGCTGAATATAGACCCATTAACAAAAACACTGGTGTTTACCGACGGACTTAACTTCGAACAAGCGTTAGATATTTGCGAGTATTTCCAAGGACGTATTCAGGTGAGTTTTGGTATCGGTACTTTTCTTGCCAATGATATGGGTGATTATGTCAATAAAGATGGTGAAGCCTACCAGCCACTTTCTATCGTGATAAAAATGGTCACGTGCAATGGTTCACCGGTCGCCAAAATCAGTGACGAACCTGAGAAAGCCATGTGTGAAGATATCTTCTTTTTGATGAATCTCAAGCGCCGCTTTGAACAACCTCTTGATTTAAATGAGTGTCGTAAAATGATCGATCGTTTAGAAACTGAAGGTCAAAATTATCTCATCGACGCGTAGGCGTTATCCTCTCTCCATGATAAGCACCCTCTATCGTTACGACAAATTTATATAGGTAAACGTGGAGGGTGATTTCGTTATAGTAATATACAGAAGTAACCAGATACAGCGCAGGAAAGCACTCAAAAGTTGATGTGTTATCTGCCTTTGATTGGTGTAAATCGATACGTTACAGCATCGTGGACGGTGTATCTCATCCGACACTAAACTCAGTCTAATCACGTAGTTTATTCCCACGTACCATGAGCTCACTCGGGTATAGACGTCTATCTGCTTTTATGACTTTAGGCTTCACGTAGTTGCTTGAATCAGGAGTCAAAATGAACCTAGTAGTACATTTGCAAAAGAAAGCGATCCGAAAATATGGCTATGAGATGGCCACTCGCCAAGCATGGAAGTGTGGTATCAAGGCAAATCTTGTAAAGCGCGTGATTGGCCTTTTTAAAGGACAAATTGTTTGTGTGGTTGAAGGTTGCCGAGCAGAGTTTTCTTCTCCTCTTAATAACCCTCTTCACGAAGATGACAAGCAGGGGCGATATGTGTTTGTTGGCGGTGTATGCTGGGAACCAAATAACATTATAGCGCCTGGTTTCCCTGATTTTATGTTTATGCACGTGCGTAATCTAAGCCACCGTCATAAGTATTTAACGGATGACGAACTATTTTTGAGCTTGGCTTAAAAATAAATCTCATAGACTAGTCCAGCCCAATCATAATCAGTAGTGATACAGTTTTAGCTCTGTTGACATTCTGCTGAGTGTTTCTTGACGTACCTCTTATAAAACAGTGTTTCTTTACTTGTTAATAACAGAGGGTTTGTTTTCGTCTGATGTGATTTCCCTTTTGCGATTTACCATAACGCTCATCAAAGCAAACCATACTGGGATGTAAATCATGAATATGAAATCTATCGCAATTGCAACGGCAGTTGTTGCTGTACTAGCAGGCTGTAAAGACAAAACGCCACCAGCTCCAACTCAAGCAAACATTACTTTGGTTGAAGCGGTGACTGAAACGGTGAAAAAGCCGCACCAAGTATGTAAAGACGTGGTAGTAACCGAGCAAGTTGCCCCTGCGGATGACAATAAAATTATTGGTACGGTTGGTGGCGCAGCAGCTGGAGCAGCGCTGGGCAACCAAATCGGTGGTGGCTCAGGTAAAGTGATTGCAACTGCAGCTGGTACGATTGCTGGTGCACTGACAGGTCGTAAGATCCAAGAGAATGTGCAAAAAGGTGATGTAGTAACAACGACGAAAAAACAGTGTCATACAGAATATACGACATCTGATAAAGTAGTGGGTTACGACGTCACTTACGAAGTTTCAGGTGCACCAACGACGGTTCGTTTGGCGAGCAAGCCAGCGACAAAAACGTTCCCAATTCAAGATGGTAACGTTGTTCTACCACAATAGTTAGCGACTTAACCGAAGCGATTAACAAGCCCTTTTATCTTTGAGATGAAAGGGTTTTTTCACATAAGCGGCGTTTTCATCTGTTTTCCCATTGGAATGTGCGGCCAGAAATACCCGTTAATTTCCGCGTTCGATACAATCACTTTTCTTAAAGTACGAACGGAAAAAACATGGAAGATTTTTACCTGACCGAGCACGGTCTGGCTGGTTATTTCGAAGCGCAATGGTTCGACAAGTTCATTGAGGATCAACAGATTGAGATGATAACCAGTCGCTCAAAACAAGTCCCACTTTCTTTTTTGTCATCACCTCACTGCTCCCAAGTTGCTGATTTTATTGCGCAGGCGGTAATCGAAAGCAGCGTTCAGCCGTATTCCCTACTTGAGGTTGGGGCGGCGCTGGGAAGAAATTATTATGAGTTAGTGCAACGCTTACCTAACCTTAAAGAAGCGACGCTTGTGGAGCCTTCAAATAGGTTAATGGATGGCTTGAAGCAACTATTAATAGAAGAACAACGCGTCGAGCTTACTTACCTTCACGATGTGAACACCTTAAACACTTTAGAGGTAGAGAATAGAGATATCGTACAGAAATGTGCTCATGTTGATTTGACGCTAATTAACCAGCCTTTTGAGCTCGATACTCTCCAATCTCGCTTTGATTTAGTCGTATGTTTAAATGTGATTGATCAATGTGAGTCGCCACTTAGCGTGATCAATGCTCTAAAAAAAACCACCAAGGTGGGTGGGCTGATCGTTGTCTCTTGCACTTATCAGTGGAACGCGAAACACATCAAAAATAAAGAAGAGGCGGTTGATGATATCAAAGAATACTTTGCTGAAGGCTGGCGTCTAGTGTCGGAAGCCGATCATGAATATCGCATCCGGTTTAATGATCGCTTTGCAAGGCAGTTTTTATCTCACGTAGTCGCTTACGTAAAAACCGATTAGAGCCACATAAAAAAACCGAGCACTTACGGCTCGGTTTTTTTAGTCTTTGGGTTAGAGCACAACTTTAAGTAACGTGCGCTTCTTGTTGCTCTTGCAACTTTTTCTTGCGACGCTCTCGTTTAGAAAGCCAAACCAGAGGCACAATAATCATAATGGTTCCTATTGCCATAAATATGTCTGGCACTTCTCCAAACCAAATCAATCCCACAAACACGGCACCAATTAAGCCACTGTATTCAGCGCTGGCAATTTTGTTGCTATCGATCGAGCGGTAAGCGATGACACATGTTGCTGCATAAATCATGATGAACAAACTTGAGCCAGCAGCAACAGGGAAAGCACTCCAGTCCCAAGGTTCTGCTTCGATCAGAACAAGCAAGAAGGCTACTGGAATACCTGCCAAGTTTGTCATCAATAACGTTTGCATCACAGACTGATTTTTTGGCAGTTTTCGAATGAGCAAGTTATTGATTGCTAGAGTAATTGCAACAACTAAAGCTGAAATCGCTGCCCAATCGATTTGGTCTGGACGAATGATGACCAATACACCGGCAAAGCCCATTATCGCTGCGGCGACCGATTGCTTAGACAACTGTTCTCCAAAAAAGATTGCTGCAAGTGGCAACATGATCAATGGCGCGGCGTAAAAGATCGCGTTCGCAGTTGCGAGCGGTAAAGATGAGATCGCCAAAACCATGAATATTGCACCAAGTAACCATACGTGAGCGCGAACAGCATGCCACTTAAACCCTTCAAGAAAAGGCGCATTTTTTGTTAGCAAGTAGACTGGCAGCAGAAAAAGCACCGCTGAAATTTGTCGGAAAAAGACAAATTGAAAAATAGGCACTTCATTTCCGACACTTTTAATTAAAGAGTCCGAAAGCACCGCAATGAGATTTCCAACAATTAATAGCAGCATCGCTGCTCCGACCGATGTAACTTTCACTTTTTCCTCTCCTCTTTCTTTGCCAAAGAGTAGGTGATGTCATAGGATGAAGTGAAGTGATATTTATTAGTTTAAGTATGAGATTTTTAGATAATGAAATTGCCACCACTCAGAGCGGTTCACTGTTTTGAATCTGTTGCCAGAAACTCTAGCTTTTCGCTTGCTGCTGAAGAACTCAATGTGACGCAAAGTGCCGTTAGCCACCAGATACGATTATTAGAAGATTATTTGGGTGAATCATTATTTATCCGTCAAGGCAGAAAGCTCTCTTTGTCCGATACGGGCACCCGATATTTAGAGGATATTAGCCCAGCAATTAGCTCAATTGCGATGGCCAGCCAAAAGGTGCGAGAAGGGGACAAAGGCAGCATACGGTTGGCGATTTATAGCTCGCTTGCCGTAAAGTGGCTTATTCCGCGTTTGTCTGATTTTAAGCGCTTACATCCAGAAATCGATCTGACACTCAATATGGTCGTTGGTGATCCTGAACAGACAGACAGCGTTGGCGATTGTTTTATCACGGTAGAAAAGCCAAAGCGAAACTACATGTCGGTAAAGTTATACGCGGAGACGCTGTATCCGGTCTGCAGCCATAAAATTTGGAAAGAGTTGCAAGATCAACCTATTCCAGAAGCGCTTTGGCGATACCCTATTTTGTCGACAGACTCAATTTATCGAGAGAGAGGAAAAGATTGGGCAGAGTGGTGCAGAGCGGGCGGTTACACCTTGCCGAAAGATGTCGATGTTCAACATTTTAGTCATATGTTGTTGGCAATAGAGGCGGCGCGTTATGACCAAGGCATCGCATTTGCGAATGATTTTATGCTCAATGAAAGAGATAAAGCGCATGATTTGGTGTACATCCCTTCTCATGGATTGGAAACCGGCGACAGCTTTTATTTTATTCATAAAAAGAGTCGAGCCAAGCAAGCGGAAATCATCAAACTCACTAACTGGTTGAAGCAGCAATGCTTGTGAAATGACTAAATTGTCAAAATTAAGAAAGAAAGTGGCAAAGTTGTGTCTAAATATTTCATGTTTTATTGAGTTTTTATTCATTAACATCCACTTGGTTTTGAAACCAAGTGAAATGGATAGCATGGCATGCTTAAGGATGGGCAAAACACAACCTCAATAATTAACAGGCAGTGAAATACAATGTTTAAAAAAACATGGCTAATGACAGCCCTTCTAGCAACATGTTCTGTTGCAAACGCAGCTCCTTACGTTGGTGCATCTGTAGGTCAAGCATCGTTTGGTGATGTTAATGGCTCTATCAATGGTGGTGGTACTAACGCTAGCACTAAACTTAAACTTGAAGATGACTCAAGCCTTTCAGGCAAAGTATTCGGTGGTTACAAATTCAACGAATACATTTCTCTAGAAGCAGCCATTGGTGGTTACGATGCTTTAGACGGCAAAGTTGTTACTGTTGGTGATATGAAGTATCTATCGATTCAGCCAAAAGCGACTCTACCGATTGGCGATCGTTTCAACCTTTTTGCTAAAGCTGGTCTTTCTTACTTCAATGCTGAATTCAAAATTAGCAACTCTGTGATTGACGGTAGCGCAGGCCATACCACCATTTCTGACAGCACTGTAACAGGCATGTACGGTTTAGGCGCAGAGTTCGCTATTACTGAAAACTTTGCTCTACAAGTTGAATGGGAATACATGATGCCTGAGCTAGACATTGCGAAATTTGGCAATGAAAAAGTAACGGTTGATGCAGACATCAATGTATTCTCTGTAGGTATGAGCTACCGTTTCTAAGAATACTTATTCAAGTTACCTCTTGGCTTAGTAAACGTTTTTGACTTCTGTTGGTCGAGCTGAGTCCAAGCTTTGAATTTGTTTAGATATAGCACAGGAAGTTTAGTTGCTAAGCGTCCTGTGCTATTTTTTTGCTTTGGAATAACTCTTAGGAATCTTTGTGAACGATGTCAATCTTAGGTATCTGGATCTACTGTTAAAGCACTTTGAACCTCACCAGTATCACCTTGTTACGCTTTCTGAGCTAGAAGCGGTGATTTGCACGTCGAGGCGCAATGTTTCTATTGTGATGAAAAAGCTTGCCACTTACGATTGGGTCGATTGGCAACCTGCGATTGGCCGAAGTAACGCTAGCCGTCTCAGTATTAATATTTCCCTCCAACAAGCGATGACCGAGTTTTTGGTTGAGGAGCTTGGCAGAGGAAGAATGAACTCAATAACGAAACTTATTGATTGGTTCGGTCAAACCGCGGTTAGAGCACTGACTATCGCTTCTGAAAAAGTGAATCGATTGAACGAATCAAATAACGCTATTTTGATTTCTTCTTACCCTTGGGTATCCAAAATCGACCCTGCGAATACTTACCGTCACACTGAATTACACGTCGCGAAAAGCGTTTATGACGTATTGCTGACCCAAAATTCCAATGGTGGTATCGAGCCATCGTTAGCACACGAATGGAAAATGGAAGGCAAGGTAATGACGTTATGGTTGCGGCCGGGCATATATCGCCATGATGGTGAACCCCTTAACATACAGGATGTGGTTTGGAGTATAGAAAGACTCAGGGAGATAAAAGGACCAGTTCACGAGCTCTGGCAATGCATTGATAGCGTGGTTGCAGAAACATCTAACTGCTTAAAAATCATATTGAAGCATCCGAACAAGTTGTTTCCATACATGCTAGCAACTCCTCATGCGTCTATTCTGTGTCGAGATGTCGTCTCTTTCGGTTCTAGTTATTCCTACCACATAGGGACTGGACCATTTAAAATCAGCGGCTGGAACCAGGAGAGTATGACTCTTGAAGCGCACAAAGAGTATTTTTCAGCACGCGCATTGTTAGATCAAATAACGCTGTCTCATGGTGATGTTAAAACCTTAAATATGTTGAGCTTTAACCAAAGCTCCGATCACGTTGAAGTGGAAAAAATTAGCGCATTTTCATATGTGACCTACCGCGAACGCGTGGAATCCCAACTCACAAAAGAGACTTGGTATCAACTCGCTGATTACATCCATGTGCAAAAGCGAATTTATGATGCGCCAAGTGCCGTTGACAACATTCAGTTAGAGACTCATGAGCAAGATTTATCAATAACAGATGGTGGTGTGATACCTAAACTGAAAGGTAAAGTGGTATTAGCTGAACCTGTCTGGACGATACCGAGTCTAATTCGCCATTCCGAATGGTTGCACAGTGTGATTCGTGCAACGGGATTAGAGTTAGAGATCATTGTTATTGATGACATTAGTTTTCCTGAGGTAGTGTCTCACCAAGCAGACTTGCTCTTCATTGAGGAAGTCATGGAAGCACCATTTGAATATGGCATCTTCGAATGGCTGTCGATAGCAACTGGACTGCGTTTTAGTTTTGATCAAAGCCAGATGTTAAGCCATAGAGAAAAGGTTCGCAGGGCGATGGCAGATGATCACTCGCTACAGTCTTTATTAAACCTAGAGAAAGCGCTGCGCGATCAGTACCTATATTTGCCTTTGTTTGTTGGCTACGAAGAAGTGACAAAAACGCAGCAAGTGCGAGGTGTGCAGGTGAAGAATACAGGCTATAGCGATTTACATAGGTTATGGATTGCTCATTCACACTAGAGTCGGTGTTCAAGATTATGCAAATGTCCAACGCATAAAGCCATCGAAATGATGGCTTTATAAGGGCGTATCGGATTAGAAGTTGTACGACACACTTGCGCCAACAACCCATTGGTTTGCGCTATCAACGATAGAAGAGTCGCTGATACCGCTGCCTAGGCGCGTGTATTGTGTCATTTGGCTTACTTGCCAGTTGTCGTTGATTGGCATAACAAGTTTGTAGCCCACACCATAGCTTACCGTTGAATCACCTTTGTATGCTTTGCGGTTTGCGTTTGCTTCGCGTTGTTTTACACCAAAGTAGTAATCTACGTAGTCTTCACTTTGATAAGTTAGGTTAGCAAAAGGAACAAAATCAACACTACCGAATTTCATTATGTGGAAGTAAGTCGCGCCCGCTAAGTAACCTTTGTAAGCACCGCTGATATCGTGCTGAAGGTATGTAGAAATGACGTTGTTTTGATCCAGTGTAAAGTCTGCGTTTAAACCTAGATCGACGGCGAAACGGCGTTTATCTGTGCCTTTCAGGCTTTTCGCTGTATCACCGTCGCGCATTACACCGCTACCTACAAGGTAGGCACTCATGTTGATTAACTCATTGGTGTTACCGAAGAAGCGGTAGTTAATGCCACTTAGGTCGGCATTAAAGTCGTCACCATGGTAACCACCGTTGAGAATTGGTGCTGTATTATGCTTTTGATCTTTGAAAAGATCGCTGCCTTGAGCCACACCAGCTTCTACGTTCCAACCGCCTTCGTTGTTGTAGATGTTACCGTTACGAATGTAAGTATCGCCAGCGAAAGCTGAGCCAGCAGCTGTCAGAGTAAGTAGTGCAATTAATGTTTTTTTCATCATTTTTCCGAGTTGTTCTGTTTTGTTTTGAACACTGTACAAAATGACGTTGTAAGCATCTATCGGCAAAGCGTATGGAAATGTAATGAACAATCAGGGTAAGAAGCAGAATGTTGCTTCAGAATAGAAAGGTTGCTGGAATAGCTTTCGTTAAAACAGCGAAAAAATCCGAGCTGGGGTGGCTCGGATTTGGGGTATTTATCAGGTATTGATACTAACTTCTTACTGTTTCGTTAAGTTGTATAGTGGTGCTAGGTCACCCGTTACTTTTTCGCCATTCATGTCTAGCTTCATAAGTACGTTTTCACCAACAAAGTATTGGTTTGGTGCATCTTCATTTGTCAACGTTACGATGCTGCCATTTGCGTCCCAAGTGAATTGACCTTCAGATTTTGATTGACCGTCTTCTTTGTCTTGGTAGCTTTCTTCAAGTACGTAAGTGCCATCTTGATTTAGTGTGATTGTCATATCGATACCAGCACAATCCGCGCAAGGTAGTGTTCCTTTGTAGGTGCCGTTCCAGTCCAGAGCACTTTGTGCGTTGTGTTCAGAGTCTACAAATGTCTCTTCAGTAATTACCTGTTCTTCTTCTACTGGTAACGTGTCAATTGTCTCAGTCGTAACGTCTGCACTGGTGGTGACTTCAGTTTCCGTTGCCTGAGGTACTTCAACTGCGCTTGTTTCGGCAGGTTTCTCATCTTGACAGCCTGCAAGAATGATTACCGCGCCTGTTAGTGCCAACATTGTCTTTTTCATTTTATCCCTCTTTAAATCAAGATTTTGTATGAGAGTAATAGTAGACATTTATCGAGGATTTGCGTCATCAAAAAGCAATAGAATGATCTAACTATGTCAATAAAACCGGATATGAGCATGAAATTGTCAGGAAAATCAGAACAATGTAAATGTTGCTTTGGGTATCAAGCTTGAGCCCACAGACAAATATCTAAAAGGGGAGTGGGAGCGAGTTAATTGATAACAGCCCACATTATTGTGAGTTGTATTATCAACATCATCTAAGAAACGTTATTGAAGCTTGAGCGTGAAGTGCCTCGTTTTGTGCTTCGTTGATCAGAAAACAGCTCCGCAATAACCTGACGATTTAATTCGCCTTTCAAATTGCCGTGCTTATCGATGACGGGCAGTGAATATTCACACGACATGACTTCAGTCAGCACTTGCTCAATGGCTAAATGTGGAGAGATGATAGGCACCTCTTCATAGATATCATCACGCCAATCTGATATATGAGTTAACTTCGCTGCGTTTAGCAATCCTTGCTGTGTTATCACGCCTTGATAGCCTGCATTGGTCTCATGGTAGGCATAATCACGTTTAACACGTTTCATTTCACTTAGTGCATCTTCAATGGTTTCAGCGCGAACACAGTACGAAGGTGGCTGCATCAGCGTTTCGACTGTCAGTGCTCGCGCTCTATTGACGTCTTTTACAAAGGCTTCAACGTACTCATCGGCAGGATGCAGTAAAATTTCGTCTGGTGAACCTTGTTGGACAAGTTCACCGTCTTTAAGAATCGCGATGCGATCGCCAAGTCGAAGCGCTTCATCTAAATCATGAGTAATGAAAATAATGGTTTTGTGCAGCTTCTGTTGCAGCTCTACCAACTGATCTTGCATTTCGCTCCGAATCAGAGGGTCCAATGCTGAGAAAGCCTCGTCCATCAACAGTATTTCGGCGTCGGTAGCCAGTGCCCGTGCAAGGCCCACTCGCTGTTGCTGTCCACCCGATAGTTGAGCAGGATACCGGTGCTCATAACCCGTCAGTCCAACGGTTTCTAACCATTCATTTGCTTTTTCTAAGCGCGCCTCTTTATTCATTCCCTGAACTTCCAAACCATATGCGATGTTGTCGATAACAGTCCGATGAGGCAGCAAGCCAAAGCGTTGGAACACCATAGACATCTTGTGACGGCGAAACTGTTCAAGTTCTTTGTTAGAAAGTTGCATGACATCCACCCCTTCTACCAAGATCTGTCCCATGGTTGGATCGATTAATCGGTTGAAGTGGCGAATCATGGTGGATTTTCCAGAACCGGATAACCCCATAATGACAAAAATTTCACCCTTTTGAATTTGCAGGTTGATGTCTTTTAGTCCGACCGTGTGGCCTGTTTCCGCTAAAACCTGCTCTTTACTATGTCCCAACTTAACGCGCTCAATCACGCTATTGGGCTTGGGGCCGAAGATTTTATACAGACCGCTGATTTCGATAAGTGGACTAGTCATGTTTTGAGTCTCCTAAATGAGCTTGAGTGCGTTTCGCATACGCTTGTGAAGCACGATCAAAAAGGATTGCTAGGGCGACAATTGCTAAACCATTGAGAAGACCAAGAGTGAAATATTGATTGGTAATAGACTTTAGAACAGGCTGACCTAAACCTTTTACCCCAATCATTGATGCGATGACCACCATTGACAGTGCCATCATGATCGTTTGGTTAATTCCCGCCATGATGGTTGGCATTGCAAGCGGAAGCTGAACCCCAAAAAGCCGTTGCCGAGTGCTGGCACCAAATGCGGTTGCGGCTTCCAATACTTCTTTATCAACTAGACGAATGCCCAAATTGGTTAAACGAATAACCGGTGGAATCGCGTAGATCACTACTGCGATAAGGCCAGGAATTTTCCCGATGCCCAATAACATCACAACTGGAATGAGATACACAAATGCCGGCATGGTTTGCATGACGTCGAGTAATGGTGTTACCACCGACTGAATGCGATTAGAGCGCGCCATAGCGATGCCTATAGGGATACCAAGTGCGATGGCAAGCATAGTACATACAGTGATGATACTGAGCGTACGCATAGTGTCTTCCCACATTCCAAAATAGCCAATCAGAATCAGCGAACCAAAACATGCAGCGGCCAGTTTCCAAGAGCGGCTGGCGGCATAAACGAGAGTGGTGCAGACACCTAAAATAATGAACCAAGGTGTAGAAATCAGAAGTTTTTCAAACCAGACAAGAAACGCAAGGAGTGGATCAAACAGAGACTCAATGAGTTCACCATACTCGCGAGAGAAATCTCTGTAGGCGCCGTCGAGTGTTTTGCGAATCGCCCTGAGATCAGAGGCATCCATTTCCGGGAATTCGCTGAGCCAATTTGAGTCAGACATATGTACTTCCTTTTTCTGATATACCTAAGCGCTCTCAAGAAACTTAATTTGGCAAGAAGAGTAGGGCACCTAGGCCAAGTAATGTTCGTTCGACAGGTTCTGTATCGAAAGTATTACCCTTTAAGCTCAGGCCAATGTCGTCAAACTTCTCTTTTTCGTTTCTTAGGTATACATCCTTTTAAATAAAACAATCATTAGTGTTCAAACTAATGATTTGCTTGGATTATAGTTTTTCTTCTTCAATAAAATGAACACATTAGCGTGTATTTGTATGAAAAATCTGCGCAAACTAACGTTTTTATTATCCGGTTAATTAGAATTGATCTTTTTGTTCGTTTGTCATCAAAATCCCTAAATTATTAGATGTCTAATTAATGCTGATGTATTACGTATTTGTCGTGTTGATTTTTGCAAACTTAGTTTATTGGCATATGCTAAAAATGTTATTGGCATATGCCAGTTTAAGGCGTAATTTGACTCTGTGTTTTTGAGGGACAATGATGGCAAGACCAAAGATAGAAAGACGAATATGCGGACGTGCGGCTCACCATTGCTTTAAGCCCAATGGCATTCCATTTAATCAGTTGGAGCAAGTCGCCATATTACCAGAAGAGTTAGAAGCGCTACGTTTAGCCGACTTAGAGGGGCTTAGCCAGCAGCAAGCTGCGGAGCAGATGGGCGTTTCTAGACAAACTTTTGGTAACACAGTAAAAAGTGCAAGATTGAAAGTCGCAAAAAGTTTAGTTGAAGGTCATGCATTAGTTTTTCCGAATGAGGAGTCAAACTTATGATTTATGCTATTCCTAATGATGGTGAGCGGGTGGCAAACCACTTTGTAAAAGCACCATACATTGCTATTTATTCTGATACTGACGGTATGCTAAAAAACTTAGCGAACATAGCTTCTATGCCACAAGCGGGTTGTAATGCGAAGTCTCAGTTGATTCAGTCTCTACAAGGGTACAATGTGGATGCAGTTCTTGTGCGAAATATCGGTGAACGTGTATTGGCAAAGCTACTTAGCAGTGGCACGCCAGTATTTAGGCTGTCTACTCGTAGTTCCTTGGAAGATGTGCTTGCGGTTCCAAGAGAGCCTTTGATTGAGCCCTCTCAAGGACGCCCATCAAACAATCATAAGAAAAGTGTTCACAAACAAAAAGGCGGCTGCGGCTCCTGTGGTTGTGGTGGCCAAAAATCAAAACCCTCCTTGTTGGCAAGACCTAAGGCGCTACTCAAAGCAACATCTAGCCCTGCTATACTTAAGCTAGAGTCGATGGCTAATAAGGCAGGTTAATATGGTTTGGTTATTTACCTTTCTTGGTTTTCTCGCAATCATTTTGTTGATGTCACTTGGCGTCATTTTTCACAACAAGCGCATTCAAGGAAGTTGCGGCGGTTTAAACAACGTCGGTGTTGATAAAGTATGCAACTGCGAAACCTCATGCGCAGAACCTGAAAGGCGTTTATATCAAATCTCAGAGCCTAACTCATCACCTGAGCGCTAAGGCTTTTGGCCCATTGCGGCAAGGTTTGCCGAAACCAGTCCAAATACTTGCTGGTCTGCGGATTCTCTCTGGAGACCAGTATGTTGACTACCTCGACAACGATCCACGCTTTTGCTAGTCCGATATCGCGCGCCAATTCTGTTGTTTCACCTTTCTCTGCGCACTTTATATATTTGTCTGCTACGTTCAAGTAATTATCAAATGTGCCCATGCCCTCGATGAGCGGCGCTAAATCTATCGCGACATGCCCTGTAGAAAAGCGCTCCCAGTCGAACAGCACCAGCTCGCCATTTTGGCGCTGTCCCCAGTTTCCTGCATTGGTGTCTCCGGAGATCAAGTTCTGCCCATCGAAAAGGTGCGCCGATCGTTGTTGTAGCTGGTGGAAGAACTGTTCTGTCTCTGAGCCCAGTTTAAGTGTTGCGAGTGCTTGTTGAGTCGCTTGTGGTGTCCACTGGTGGCGGTGATAAACACCATCTGATGTTGGTGGAAGTCGGTGCAGTTTGACGAGTTGTTCAATGACTCGATCATCTTCAAGTAAGAATGCTTGCTCGACTGCGTGGGGAACGTATTCAACGTACAGAACGTTTTTCTGGTCGTCGAGTTGAATCAAGCGCGGTACGTGTATTCCAAGCGCGTTAAACTGCTCGGCATAGCGTTGATAAAACGCCACTTCTATTTGAGTAGGGTTACGTTTTTCTATTACTTGGACGCCATCTTTTTCGATGAGAAAAACTTTGGCACTGCCCATTTGGTTGAGTTCTTGTTGCGACACCGGACTTCCTGTCTTCATGTAGAGAGAGCTCACCTTAATCGCTGCACTCACGTTTGCCAATAGCCACGACAAAGTGCCTCAAAAATATTAAATGCAACTGTTTAAATATGATTTTGCTGTGAGTGTCTAAATTTTACACAGTCTCGCCTGTACTCCGTTAAATTCGTTCTACGCTTACTATTCGTCTTAATAAAGGAGAACCAAAATGGCTGTAATGAAGCAGGATATTCCAAATCGTGTAACGGTTTACCATGACAATATCGACCAAGAACAAGAGCTGAAAAATGCGATGCTGCCAGAGAAACCGCGCTACTTTAACGGTGCTCCGACTTACAAAGCGAACAGCATCGAAGAGTTTGAAAGCAAAATCAGTCAGATAGGTTTGTCTCTCGATAAATAATTTTTCTTTTACCTAAAAGCGCCCTCAAAATGAGGGCGCTTTTTTGTTTATGTGATTGATTTGAATCGTAGGGAATTAACCTTGTTGTGCACTGCCTTGGCAGACTTGTTTCTGCACTGCTGGTGGCGCGGGCTCGTAATGGCTTAAGGTCATACTAAAGCTGCCTTCACCACCCGTGATGGAGCGCAATCGACGAGCGTAATCTTGCAGCTCGTTTACTGGTGACTTGGCTCTGAGTAAGGTGAAGCTGCTGTCGATTGGCTCGGAGCCTTCGATTAAGCCTCGGTTGCCAGATAAATCACCAGAAACATCGCCAACATTCGCGGTTGGGATGTGCAGTTCCATCTGGACAATGGGTTCTAGCACAATAGGATCGGCGTTGTTAATCGCATTTAAAAACGCTTTCTTACCTGCGATGACAAACGCAATTTCTTTCGAATCGACGGAGTGATATTTACCGTCATAAACGGTGACTTCCACATCCTTAATTGGGTTGCCAGAAATCGCGCCTTCCTCTAACGCTTGCAAAATACCTTTTTCTACAGCAGGAATGAGCGCGGTTGGAATTGCGCCACCCACCACTTTGTTGATGAACTTAAATCCGGCGCCACGTTCGAGTGGACGAACCTTCAATTGCACTTCACCAAACTGACCTGCACCGCCACTTTGTTTTTTGTGTCGATAATGCCCTTCGGCAGGTTTGGTGATGGTTTCAAAGTATTCGACGCTTGGTTGGCAGGTTTCGACGTCCAGTTTGTACACGTTCGCCATCTTTTCTAATGCGACTTTGAGGTGAAACTCCCCTTGGCCGCTGATGATGGTTTCGTTGGTGCGAGCGCGATGTTCGATGCGCAGAGAAGGGTCTTCACTGGCAATTTTATTCAGCACATCTCCTAATTTTTGCTCATCTCCACGCTTAAGAGGCTTCAAGCACAAAGAATACATGGAGTCAGGAAGATCCAACGTTTTGAGTTGAACTCCATCTTCTTCGTGAGAGTCATGAACGATTGAATCGAATTCGAGATCATCCACTTTGGCTAAAACGCAGAAGTCGCCCGCAAGCGCGCGAGGGATCTCGGTTCTATCTTTGCCCTGCAGTTGATATAAGTGCCCAACTTTAAATGCCTTGTTGCTTTCGCCAATATAAAGCTGGCTGCCCGCATTGATTTCCCCCTGATACACACGTAAGTAGGCAAGTTTTCCCATATATGGGTCGACGCTGACTTTGTACACGTGTGCGACGGTGTGCTCTAAGGTTTCGCAATTTACTTTGATTTTTTTGCCGTTCTTTTCCAGTTGAGGAGGGTTACCCTCGTTTGGCATGGGCATGATCTCCGCCAAGGTGCGCAGCAGCAACTCGACGCCCGTGCCGGTTTGTGCTGAGACAAAACAGACCGGAATCACATGTCCAGTTCTCAGTGCTTCTTCAAACGGATCATGCAGTTGCTCTGCGGTGAGTTCGGAGCCTTGTTCCAGATACAGTTCCATCAGTTCTTCATCGACTTCGATGACTTGGTCAATTAAGGTCTCATGAGCTTCATCTACCGTTGCAAGTAAGGTTTCTCGTCCCAATTCTGGTTCGAAATAGCAGTCAACTACAGATTCCCCGTCAGCCGAAGGTAAGTTGATCGGCAAGCAGTGGTCACCAAAATGCTCAACGATGTTCTCCATCAATCTTTCTAACTGACTACCGTGGTTATCGAGCTTATTGATGATGATCATCTGACATTTTTGCTGCTCTTTTGCAAAGGTGAATAAGCGATCGGAAGTTTGGTTAAGTGGTGTTTGAGGGTCGATGACAAGGGCGGATGTTTCAACGGCAGGAAAAACGCTGATAGTACGGCCAAGTAACTCGTTTTGTCCCGGAGTGTCGATGATATTGAGCCGGTGTTTATTCCAGCGCAGTGCGACTGGCGTTGCTTCAATACTGTGTTGATATTGGATGGATTGAGGGTCGAAGTCGGTAACAGTATCGCCTTTTTCTACGCTGCCTAAATGGTGGGTGGCATCGCAGGTGAAGAGCAGTTTTTCTATCAGTGTGGTTTTACCGGTCCCGGTTTGACCGACAAAAGCGATATTGCGTATTTTATTGATAGGCATAAAGCCTCCTTGCAAGATGGCGTGAAAAACCTACGAATTGCTAGGAAGTGGGTTGTTATAGAAACCCACGCACTGCATTGGAGTAGGGCGGGATTACCGCCTATTCGTCTTCCATGTCATTTTCCGGATGACTCGATGCATAAGACCACCTTCTTGGACTACTGGAATCTTAGCATGCCTCAATAACCATATAATTTATGTGATTTATTTCATGATGGGGCTGATTGTTTTTTAATCGAGATCATAAACTCAGAGGTTCTGACTTTTGGAGCAAAACCTCTGGATTGTTTAGGCTATTTGGAAAGAACGATTTCGCCGTCGCGATAAACCAAGCTTGGCGTTACATCTTGTCCGAGCAACACCGGGCCATCAAGATCGACAACGCTTGCCTGAGCAGCAATGGGTAAGGCAGCACGCATCGCAAGCGACGTCCCCAACATACAACCGGACATGAGGCTAAAACCGAGTTTTTGGGCGTCGTCGGCTAATAATAGTGCTTCAGTGAGCCCGCCAGTTTTATCTAGCTTAATATTCACCATTTCATATTTTCCAACCAGCTGATGTAATTGCTCTCTGGTGTGACAACTTTCATCGGCGCAAAGTGGAATGGGGTGCGGAATGCTGGCGAGTACGTCATCGCAGTCTTGTGGCAACGGTTGTTCGATCATGGTGATGTCTAGCGGTTCGAGTTGAGCAAATACCGTCGCGAGGTCGAGGTTTTGCCACGCTTCATTCGCATCTAAGACAATTTGTGCGTGCGGCGCGGCATCGCGTACTGCTGCAACGCGCTCAATCACGTTTTCACCATCCAGTTTTACCTTAAGCAGTTTTGCGCCTTGGCTAAGGTAAGCTTGTGCCTGTTTTGCCATCGCTTGCGGCTTGTCGATAGAAACCGTCATCGCCGTCACAATCGCCTCGGGTAAAGTAAAGAGGTCGTGAACCTGCTGCTTTTGGCTCAAAAGCGCGTGAAGATGCCAAAGGGCGCAATCCAATGCATTTCTTGCCGCCCCTGCGGGTAATAACGATTGAAGCTGGCTTTTGAGAACCATGACATCAGCTTCGCCTTTGGCATACAAACTTTGCAGTTCATGCGCGGCGTGAGAAATCGCCTTAATCACCGATTCAACCGATTCACCATAACGAGGGTATGGCGTGCATTCACCTTGGGCGGTCATGCCTCGATGTTCAATTGTCACGCGGACTACGTGGCACTCTGTCCGACTGCCGCGAGAGATGCGAAATGGTGTCGCCATGGCAATCGTGACAGGTTCTACATGAATTTTCATCTCACTAGTTTTCCCTAAACCGCAGTTATTTTCTAAACCGTAAATGTTTCTTAAATCGTAAGGAGCCTATCTGCAACCGCATCAACGCCAAAACGTACAGGGTCGGTGACGGGCACTTGGTATTTGTCGCTCCAATCCTGGCATAACTGGGCTGCATCTTCTTCGCTGACCGCCGAAGTGTTCAAGCAAATACCCACTAATTGAGCGTTTGGATTTGTTAGGCGAGCAGCGGCCAGATTCGCTTCTATCGTTTGTTCAATGGTTGGCAAGCTCGCATGTGGTAAGTTGCGGATGTGCGGGCGACCAATCTCATGGCACAGTATCAGAGCGTCAGCTTGTGCGCCGTGAAGTAAGCCCAAACTTACGCCAGCAAACGAAGGGTTAAACAATGAACCTTGCCCTTCGATGATGTCCCAATCGTGATCGGTGAACTCAGGGCTGATCGCTTCTACTGCGCCGGAGATAAAATCGGCAACTACGGCATCAATCGAAATGCCACTGCCTGCGATGAGAATTCCGGTTTGACCCGTTGCTTTGAACTCTGCACGACAGTTTTTACGCTTCAATGCATACTCAATGGCAAGGGCAGAGTACATTTTGCCAACGGAGCAATCTGTTCCTACAGTAAGTACTCGCATGCCTGCACGAGCTTTGCCATTGCCGACCTTGAGCGGGGCATCATAATGGCGAACATCATACAGTTTGGTTAATCCGCGTTGTTCTAGATCGGCAAGAGGAGAAAATTCCGCCAAACGTTGATGCATGCCCGATGCAATTTCAAATCCCATCTCTGCCGCTTCAAGTAAGGTTGCTTGCCAAGCTTCGGGAATGACGCCTCCTGGATTTGCCGTGCCGAGCACCAGCGTTTTTGCTCCTTGCTGCTGCGCTTGTTGTATTGTCATGTCGGTTAAACCAAGCGATACGGTTTCTGGCGTCAGGCGGATTTGGCCAAGGCAAATCTCAGGTCGCCATTGGTAAATGCCACGCGCGGTTTTTGCTGCAAGTGGATCGGTTACATCGCCAAGAAAAAGTAGGTAAGGTTGAGCAATTTGCATGATGGTTCCCTTCGTCATCGTTATTGCTCATTAATTTAGCCAGACTGATTTAGGAAACCGAATGCTTATTTGTTAGGCAGGTATAACTTCAGGTTATACCTTTAAACCATCTGTTGTTTTAGAGCGGTGATAAATTGCTTTGTCGCAATGGATTGAGGTGTGTGCTCTGCGAATAAAATAGAGACAGAGAATGACATATTTGGCTCCAAAGCATGCACGGAAACGGCATTATCTTGGCGATATTGTTTTGCAGTCCAAGGGTCTACAATCGCGAATCCTGCTTCGTTTTTCACCAGTTCAGCCGCCGCGGAGTAGCTGCGGACGGTAATGGCATGTTGATAATGCTCGTCACGCGCTGACAAGGTTTGATGTAACAGCAAGCCCAGAGGGTCTCGGCTATCTAAACCGATAATGGGTAAATCGTGACTGATGAGTTCTTCTAAAATGACGGTTTTTTCTGCGGGTATCGCTGCGCTTTTAGGAGCAATCAGTGCTAAGTTTTCTTTCAATAACACGTGCCCCATGATCGCTGGTGGTGTTTCTTCACCGAACGCAATGGCGACATCCAGTTCATGTTTCAGTAATCCTGAGCACAGCTCATCGCGATTGGCCGTTAATAGCTCAAAGGAGATGCCGTGCTCTTTCGACAACAACGCGACAGTCGGCGCTAACAAGTGCGCGGCCAAAACAGGCGGGGCACCGACTCGTAAATGTTGAGTTCCCTGTTTGACTTTGTTGGTCAGAGAGCGAAATTGTCCGAGTTGTTGATAGACTTTTTCAGCCTCTGGCAATAAGGCTTTGGCTTCTTGAGTGGGAACGAGGCGACCTTTTACACGCTCAAATAAAGCGAAGCTCAGTTGTTGTTCTGTATGGGCGAGAACTCGAGTGACATTAGGTTGGGAAACGTGCAGTAAGCGAGCCGCGCCTGACACCGTTCCTGCTTGCATAATGGCGTAAAAGACTTCTAATTGCCTTAAGTTCACTGCGATTTCCCCCTGCTCATGTTGGTCACCTCAGAATACCCAACCTTGCTGATAAGCGATAGAGGCAAAAGTGCTGGCGTAAAAAATAGGAAGACGATGTTGGTTGCCTTCTTATCTCGCTTTTTCAATTTCTCAACTTCTCAACTTCTCAACTTCTCAACTTCTATGCTTCACTTTGCTGCTGCATGAAGGGGCAGGTCGTTAAACGGCTCGACGTCTCGGCTGAGTAATCCCATCAAAACCACTGCTAACACCATGACAACAGCTGCTATTGCAAAACCGTATTGTGTTAGCTCGTAATGACTTAACATCGCGATTAACACGTAACTGAGAGATTGAATGGTGGTGGCAAACATGCTGATGCCGCCATCGACGCGACCTCGTTGATGAACCGCTACGGTATGATGCATCCAGTTGACTCTCGCAATGCGATTTAGCGCGTTAAATACGCCAAACAGCGCCGTAAACAATAAGATGGTCAGCGGGCTCATCGCAAAACTCATACCGATAAGCGCAAAAGAGACCATAACCATCGAAGCGAACATAATGTGGCTATGGGAGGCACGGCTTAGCACTTTGGTGACAATAAAGCCGGTTAGCAACGAGCCGAGGCCAAAACTGATGTTGAACCCTGCAAACCAATCGCCAGAGATGCCTTGTTCAGAAAACCAAATCGGCACCAGTTTGCTCAAATACGTCAATGCAGGATAAGAGAGGCAAGAGAGCAGAATAAAGCCATAAAATCGAGGTTCGAGACGGAATATTTGTTTGCTCTCTTTGAGTTGCGCGATGAAAGCAACGGATTTTGATGCCCTTAATTGTTGGGTATAAGGCGTCAGAATATAGAACATCGCTGCTAACGCAGAGGCGCTGGCCGCAAACAAAGCAAACTCTTTCATACCCCACATTTCAAGCAAAACAATACCCAACGCGCCAGCTCCGAGGGTTGTGGATTGCATTACAACTTCTTGCTGACCCGAAATTTTCGCATACTCATGGTGCTGATAATTTTCTTGGGTGAAGGCGTTGTTGGTCGTCCATGCAAAATTACTCGAAACCCAATACACCAATTGCGCAAAAGCCAGCAACCAGTGTGACTCAAACCCTAACCAATAAGCAATGAACACCACCAAAGCCATACCCGATTGAATCCATTGATTGAGCACGAGTAGTACTTTGCGTGAATGTCGGTCAATTAAAGTGGAAAAGAAAGGCGTTGCTAGAAAAGAAATCGCGGTGCAGCTCAGAGAAACTAAAGCTACGAAAGTGCCCATGTTAGGTTCGGAAAGCATGACCCATGGCAGCGCCATCATGAATAAGCCAGAGGAAATGCTGTCGAAGAAGCGGCCAGCTAAGTACGGCTGAGTTTTATTTTTCATTATGTTTGCCTCTAACTCCCGATGGATTTCAAAAGGTTGATGTCCAACTGTCTTGTGTTTAACAACCAAGTCGTTCGCGCTGAACACATTATCTTGAGATCGCCGGGGTTTAGCGTTAATTAAGATGGTGCAACTTTAAAACCTCAAGTAAACTTGAGGTAAAGCATTTTTTTAACAAAATTGATACACAGGGAGTCAAGGATGGAAATCAGCGTAGGAGAAGTGGCAAAACGTTCTGGAGTGAAAGTATCTGCCCTACATTTTTACGAGCAAAAAGGACTGATTTCGAGCTGGAGAAATCAAGGTAATCAGCGTCGCTACCATCGCAGTGTGTTGCGCCGTGTTGCGGTGATCAAAGCAGCGCAGCAAGTTGGGTTGTCGTTAGAAGAAATTAAACATGCGTTAGATGAACTGCCGAAACACCAAGCCCCTAACAAAGCGCAATGGGAAGAAATGGCAAGCCATTGGCATGAACAGTTAGAACAAAAGATTCAAAAACTTAAAGCGTTGCAAAACGATTTAGGCGGATGCATTGGCTGCGGGTGCTTGTCGTTAGAAACCTGCGCACTGCGAAACCCAGAAGATGTATTAGGGAAAGACCACTCGGGGTCGAACTTAACGTTAGAAGAAGAGTAGCGATTATCTCTATTCTTTGTCGAAACTGTCGACTACGATCGCGCCCATCGAAGCAGGCATTGTGATGACGATAACGCGTTTTATCGCAACCAAAGGCTCATTCATGAGTGGCAGTTTATCAAGACAGAAAAGAACTAACGCTACCACAACGGCCGCAATGAGGTACGCAATAACCACACGAAAAATAAAGATGGATACGCGATTCTTGATGTGGCTTTGAAACACGCTTTGATACGCGAAAAAACTGAGGAAAATGACAGAAAGACTTAACAGCATGAGCAAGTTTGCCATTGGTAGGCTCTCACCCAATCGCCACGCTTCCTCCGAAAATGAGATCGGGACTGCTAGGGCAAAAGCGCCAACCAATACTTGGCTAGCGTCTTCTAGATTAAAGTGGCTGCTCATGCTGTTTATTCCATTATTCGCTTGCTAGATGTAAGAGCTTTTCAAAACGCTCATTACCGTGCAGCAATTCGAGGTCTCGTTCTTCGGCAAGTAAATCACGAATGGATGGGCTGTATTCAATTGCGCGTTCCAAGTCTTCAATAGCTTGCTCTTCGATACCAAGGCGAGAGTATGCACACGCGCGTTGATACAGTGCAGGGCCGTTGGTGTAATCGACTTCAAGTACGCGGTTACAAATGCTAAGTGCCCAATGGTATTCGTTGATTTCCATCGCTGCGTCGGCTTTGTAAGTCAACGCTTCTAAATCACCTGGACGAATTAATAAGATTTCATCATAGATTTCAATACGTTGTTCTGGAGTTTGAGAGCTTTGTGCACGTAGCCATAAGTTATGGATCTCGTTGATTTTCTCAATCTCTTTGTTGTTTTCGCTGATAATGCGAGTTTTGCGTTTTAAATCTCGCTCAAGGGCGACAAACTTTTTCTCGTATTCTTGGGCGATCTTCTCCAATCGTTTATCAGCCATCTCTTTGGTGTTGTGTTTAAACTCGCGCAGAGATTGCCATCCGACAAAGGCAATCAGCGATGCGACACCAGCAATGATGTAGAAGAAGTATGTAACGGTCACGTTGGCATAGTTCAACGATTTATCTGCGACCGTTAGCTCGCGATCGGTGATCTCTGTGATCATTCGCTTTTCTAGGCTTTGATAGTCCTGACGCAGCGCTTTTAGTTCATCTAAAATGTAGCGTTCCATTAATGGTCTATCTAACAGATCCGATTCTGAATACTTTTCCTCCGATGCCATTGTTGGCAAGGCAAGTATCAGCGAGAAAAAAATACCAATAAATAAGCGCATATAACGTCCTTTCACGAGAAGAGTACAGATAGACCATGCAACAATAGCAAATAGCACAAACGTTTAGCAAAGTTATTACAAAAGAAATAACAGTCGTCTACGTAGAAGTCATATTCTTGTTGTTTTTCAGCTTGTTCCTGGTGGTTATTTGTTGTGATATCTTTTATCCTCCTTGCGAATTTATGATTAATGGAGTGAGCATGGACGCGCGAGCTAAGGATTACTTAGAACAATTCCTAGAACTATTATCACCAGAACAAAGGGAAGCTGTACCATCAGTCAGTGCTGACTATTATTGTGCCGATGAATACAACGCGAATGTATGCGCAGATTTGGTTCGTATTGGACAGAAAACTGCATCGTGCAGTTTGGAGCTTTGGTATCGAGAGCATGGTGAAATCATGCCCCAAGTCGGTCATTTACAAGTAGTGACGAATTGGGATGGGGACCCGGTTTGCGTGATACGAATTACTGACGTAAGTACATGCAAATATGAGGATGTAACCGCAGAGTTTGCCTTCGCAGAAGGAGAAGGTGATAGAACCTTAAACTGGTGGCGTGATGCTCATACTGCATTTTTTAAAGCTGAATGCGATGAGTTGAACATCGATTGGCATGAGAAACGTACGCTGGTTTTAGAGCGTTTTGAAGTGGTGTATCCCGTCAATTAATCTCTGATAGCAGCACTGATTTGAAGTGCTGCTTTCTTTATCGAGAGACCATTTTTAGCGCTTTCGAGCGGTCACACTAAACATGTGCCAATGTTTTTGGCTTCCGACTACAGTGGTCCCGTCTTCATCTCTTTCATGCAATGAAATGAGGTCGTAACCTTCGAATAAGCTTTCCACTTCCTTTTTCGTTAATGCGGTAATGTTTGGATGCATTTCGGAGGTCACCCAGGAGTCTTTCACTCCCAAGAAATCGCCGCAGAAGATACCGCTCGGTTGTAATGCGCTGTCTATTTTTGTCCAGACTTGTTTGAAGCCTTTGTCAGGGCAAAAGAACAAACTGGCATTTGCGATAACCAAGCTGCACTGAGGATAATTAAACTCAGTAAAACAGCACTGCGAAACCGAAAATCGTTTGTTACCTTCAAAGCGTGTTAAACAAGTTTTTACTGCATCTTCGTTGCTATCACATGCGTGAACCTTAAATCCCTTTTCGAGGAGAAAGTGGCTGTCTCGACCTATTCCGCAGCCAATATCAAGAGCGACTTTGCCTTCTATCTTAAGTCGATTTACGGCATTTTCCACGCTTGGGCGGTGAGGTTGGCTTAAAATTTTCTGATAGTATTCATTCCATTGCGCTGGCATTGAACTTCCTTATGTTGGTTGTGTCCCCTGCCCAAAACTAGCGTCCATTTTGTTTTGCTTGACTGGGGAGATTTGCAGTATTGGCAGCTGTTATAGCTGATCTTCAATCGGTAATATTCCGGAGAACCAAGCGCCCATTTTTCGCCATACTCCTGCTTCTGGTTCGGAGTCGTATTCTTCGCCTGTTTTTACGTCGGTCCAGACAATGTCCCCGCCGCGCAGAGTTAAGGCGTAGGCGTTACTCGACAGTTGATTCGGCAGTTGTTCTAGAAACACTTGCACATATTCTGGCTGTTCGATAACAACGGCCATTTCGGTATTCAAAGCTGCCGAACGTGGGTCCCAGTTCATTGAACCAACGAAAAGTGTTTTGTTATCAATCGTCATTGCTTTAGCGTGTAAACTTGCTCTGCTACTCCCCGTAAGGCTCCACTTACTTTTGAGTTTTGCGCTCGCTTTTACTTCCCAAAGCTTGATTCCAGCTTCGAGTAGATCTTTTCGATATTTTGCGTACCAACCATGCACGGCAAACACATCGTTAGACGCGAGGCTATTGGTCACAATCGTGATATCAACGCCTCGCTTGGCCGCGTTACTTAATGCTTGAGTACCTACTTCAGTTGGAACGAAATAAGGAGAAATGAGCACAAATGAATCCTCAACACTTTTAACCAGTTCCGACAAATTATCAATAAGTTGGCTCTCTCGGGTCGCGACTTTATCGGGCAGATCAAACCATACTTTCGCTTCTCCCCAGTAGAGCTTGAGTTTGCCTTGTTTTAGATCTTGGTACATATCCAGTTGGGTGAAGTCATAGCGGCCGGTTGAAAACTTTTCCTCTAACCGGAGTTTATTGACCTGCTTTTGAATCGCTTGGTCGGTAATTTGCTGTGAATTCGGTGTAATCCATTCCATTGGTATCGAATAGGCGCTATTCCAGTAGAGGTCGAACTGATCGGCAGTTTGTTGTACCGCCTCACCATAGAGCAGAAGATCAAAATCACCAAACTCAACTTGCGATTCAAAAGAGAAGTATTCATTGCCGATATTTCTACCTCCGACAATGGCGGAAACACTGTCTGCAATCAGAGACTTATTGTGCATACGACGATTAAGGCGTTCAAAATCGCTAGCAAGAGCGAACCAACGGGAGTCGCGATACTGATGCGGGTTAAATAAGCGGATTTCTATATTAGGATGTGCATTGAGGGCTGCCATCACATCGTCGTTTCGCTTTTGCATATCGTCAAGCAACAGCCTTACTCGAACACCACGCTTTGCCGCTTCATACAAGCGCCACGTTATTAGCTGACTCGTTTCGTCACCACGGTAAATATAGTATTGAAGATCAAGGCTTTTCTGGGCGGACTCGATCAAAGAGGTTCGAGCAAGAAGGGCATCGTGTCCCTGATTTAACGGTGCAAAGCCAGTTATGGACTTAGGGTCTCTCCCGTAAGCTTCAAAGTACTGCGCAAGAACAGAATCCTTTTGATAACCGAGCTGAAAGCTGGTGGACTTTTCACTGGCGTCATTCAACGATACGGATGAGCATGCCGATAAAATAGTGAGCAGCGAGGGGAAGAGCAACTTGGCGAGCGTTTGTAACAAAGCACATTTCCTTGTCTTACAGAGTGTTACCTACTCCAAATTATAGACTTAAGCTGACGCCACATGCACCCAGAACCGTTTGATAACGAGCGATTAATCAATGAATTGCCATAGAGCCTGCACTAAGTTCAACTTTTAGAGCGCAGATAATCATTTATTTTAATTATCATTATGGCCGTATTGGTCATAATCACTAATATCTGGTGATTATGACCAATAGCACACTGGACAAAATAATGATTTTTATATAACCATATGATTTTTAATAAATAAATGCTTGGCATGTCATTTGCTGTTTAGAATAAAAGTTAAGTCAGAGCAACTTGCGCAGTTGGTTAATTTTTTGTTAATTTTATTAACTTTGAATTGGCAATAACTATCTAGTTTGCTGCTTAAAAGACTAGGCAAGCGCCGCTTTGATGTTTATTCAAATTCAATTCTCTCACCACCATGCTTACCGGGAGCAATGGACTGAATAAAAGTGTGGTGTTGAAAACAACAATAAAAAAGGATTTTCGATGTTAGCAAAACCCATATTACGTTGGCTTTTACCCTTCGTCGTCGTTGGAGGCTCTTATGCAGGATATGCTGCAATTGCCGCAACTGCGCCGGAAAAAGAGTCAACCAAAGATGCAATTACAGAACCTACTGTTCAGGCTTCTTCTCTTTTTCCTACTGATCACAAAGTGGTGATTACCAGTCACGGTGAATTAGTCCCTTTTGAAAAAACACACCTTTCCGCGCAAGTCAGTGGTGAAGTGATAAGTTGGCACCCGAATTTTGTAACGGGTGGCATCGTGAAACGAGGAGAGGTTCTTTTCACAATTGAAAGTGACAACTATGAAGCGTCGGTTTTACAAGCTGAAGCCGATTTAGCTAGTGCACGCGCAAACTTGATTGAGGAACAAGCGAAAGCCGAAGTGGCAAAACGTCAGGCAAAGAGACTGAGCGATAAGCAAGTGACGGATTTGTATTTACGCAAACCTCACGTTTTGAGCGCACAAGCCCAAGTGAAGTCGGCTCAAGCGGCACTCAAACGAGCAAAAAGAGAGTTAGAAAATTGCAAAGTCGTTGCACCTTACGATGCGCTGGTTGTTGAGCGTGATATTGGTGTTGGTCAATTTGTTACATCTGGTTCTCGAGTTGCCACGTTAAACAACATCGAAGTGGCAGAGGTGCACGTACCCATTGCCGGTTTTGATAGTGCATTTTTACCCGAATCCATTGGTGAACTCACTGCGACAGTGACGCAGCAAGGTGTGTTTTCTACCACTAGAGAAGGTCGAGTAGTTCGTGATCTAGGCATGATTGATAGCGCTACCCGAATGATTAACATGGTCATTCAAATCGCGGACCCATACGGTGTCGATAACCAGCAGCCTCCAATTAAATTCGGCTCCTACGTTGAAGTGAGCTTCACTGGTAAGGAACTTAAGCATATCTATCGCTTACCACAGGAATTAGTTAAAAACCGTACCGTGTGGGTGGTGAATGGCGATAATCAACTTCAACCCAGAACTGTCACGGTTTTGAGAGCAGAAGGTGAGTTTTTGCTGGTGGGCGAAGGTTTAGAGCAAAGTGATAAGTTGGTACTGACCTTGCCCGAGTACCCTCAAAAAGGCATGGCGGTACAAATCGCAAAAAAGAGTGACGACTCCGAAACCGTCGTACAGTAAGTAGGAGTATGTCATGGAAGATACTAAACAAAAGGGCTTAATTGCCTATTTTGCGAATAACCCCGTCGCTGCCAACCTTTTGATGGTGTTCATCATTATCATGGGTGTGGTGAGCTTTCTCTTTATTCAAAGGCAGATGTTTCCGAATATTGAGGTGAACTACATTGATGTTCGTGCGACTTATCCTGGCGCTTCTCCTCAAGAGATAGAAGAGAGTATTCTCGTTAAGGTCGAGGAATCGATTAAAGACGTCACCGGGATTAAAAAAGCAGTCTCAACGGCCTCTAGAGGTAGCGCGTATGTTTCCATCGAGGTAGACGTTAATGCCGATATCAAGCGTGTCTTAGATGATGTAAACCAACGTATTGATACCTTGTCTAATTTACCAGCGGGTATGGAACCAATCAATGTTTACCAAGTTGAATGGCGCCAAGATGTAATTGAAATGGGGTTAGTTGGGGACCGACCGCTCGAGGAGCTTAAACCGCTTGCTAAGCAAATCGAAGATGAATTACTTCAGTTAGAAAACGTCGTGCTGGTGTACCTGAGTGCGCCAGAAGAAGAAATAGCGATTGAAGTTGACCCACTTGTTCTTCGTAAATACGACCTGACGTTGAGCGATATCAGCAGCGCGATCAGCCGTTACTCAGCCAACTTTTCTGCGGGCGAAGTAAAAACAAACTCAGGGATGATTGCAGTAAGGATTGAAAACCAATACTACCGTGGTGATGAGTTTAGAAATATTCCTGTAAAGCTTGGCGCAAATGGTGCAAAGGTTCTGTTGCAAGATATTGCCACAATAAAAGATGGCTTTACGGAAGAAGAGCGCTACTTTGAATACTCAGGTCAAAATGCGATCTACATGTCTGTTGAAGCAACTCGTGACCAGAACATTATCCCTGTTGCACAGTCCGTTCGTAATTATATTGAAGCAAAAAACAAGACATTACCGCAGGATGTTAAGCTCAAAGTCTTAGTTGATACGACTTATTATTTAAATGGGCGTCTCGACATGATGTTGAAAAACTTGCTGCAAGGCGCTGCATTAGTCGCGATTATGCTGACCATTTTCCTACGTTTCCGCTTGGCTATGTGGGTAATGATTGGGCTACCTGTCTGTTTTCTCGGTGCCGTAATGATGATGCCTGCATTAGGGATAACGGTAAACATCGTGTCTCTTTTTGCCTTCATTATGGTGCTCGGTATTGTAGTTGATGACGCCATCGTGATGGGAGAGAGCGCTTACAGCGAAATTGAAGAAAGAGGCGGTGGCGTCGAAAACGTGGTTCGTGGTGTAAAACGTGTTGCCACACCAGCTACTTTCGGTGTGTTAACCACAATTGCTGTGTTTGCTCCTTTCTTGTTGTCTAGTGGTATTGATAGTGCCTTCTTTTATGGTATCGCGGGGGTCGTGATTCTTTGTTTGATCTTCAGTTTGATTGAATCGAAGCTGATCCTTCCTGCACACCTTGCGCATACCCATTTTAAACCAGTCAAACCTGGTGGATGGCGAGATCGTTTCAACCAACGTTTCTTCGGCTTTGTAAACGGTCCGTATCGTAACTTTGTAACAACATGCACCCATTGGCGCTGGACAGTGTTTGCGGTGTTCTGTGGTTTACTGCTGATCAGCGCGGCTTTGATCAACGCGAATTATGTTCGGATGATCCCTAACCCTAAAGTGCCGACCGACTATCCTGCGATCACTATTGAAATGAATGATACCGTTTCAAGTGAGCAGACAATCAGTGCACTCAAGACTATTGAACGTGTCATGCAAAAGATCGAATCTGAGACCATTGCAGAACATGGTCAAGGAATGATTCGTGATGTGCTGTCGTACAACAGAAGCCGCACCGAAGGTCGTGTATTAGTACCTTTGGTTGATGAAGAGTTACGCCCGTTCAATACATTTGAACTGGCTCGACGTTGGCGTGAAGCTATGCCTGTTATTCCAGGTATGAAGAGCATCAAAATCCGTGAGCAGAGTGCGGGTGGTGGTGACAGAGATGAGTTTGGCTACTTGTTGTTTGGCTCTAACATCAATGAGCTCAACGAGGCTGGGCGTTACTTGATAGAGCGTTTACAGCAGGAAGAAGGGTTATATGATATTTCATCTTCTATTGATTCTGGAAGCAAAGAAGTACTCCTGTCTCTTGCGCCTGTAGCGTACGATCTCGGTCTGGATCTCACCATGATCGCAGAGCAAGTTGGTGGCAGCTTTTATGGTGGCGAAGCACAGCGCATTATTCGTGATGGTGAAGAAATTAAAGTTATGGTGCGTTACCCGCAATTGACGCGTGAAGCATTCTCATCATTGCGTTACGCTGTGATTACCACACCAGCAGGTAAGAAGGTCATGCTAGGTGATGTGGTGAAGATCAATGAGCAGCCGGGCGTGAGTAGCATTCGACGTGAAGGCGGGTATCAAACCGTTTATGTTTATGGTTCCATAGACGAAGAATTGGTTGAGCCTCAAGAAATCGTTAAGGTCATTGACGACAATATCTTGCCGGATATGAAGCAAGCGTTCTCGAGTGTGAAAACAGAATTGGGTGGTGATATTGAAGAGCAGGCTGCGCAGCGTAATGAACAGATTTTGTTCTTTATTGCAGGCATGATCATCGTCTACATCTTGTTAGCTGTACCGTTAAAAAGTTATACCCAACCTTTGATTGTAATGTCCGTCATTCCGTTTAGTCTGACGGGGGCGATTTGGGGCCATTTCTGGCTAGGTTTAGACATCAGTATGATGTCGACATTTGGTTTGATCGCCGCTGCTGGCGTGGTTATTAACGACTCTCTGGTTATGACAGATTACGTAAACCAAGTGAGAGAAAAGGGTATGAACATCAAACAAGCGGTTGTTGAGGCGGGTTGTGCTCGTTTTCGAGCTATCACGCTCACCTCAATAACGACGTTTGCGGGTGTATTGCCGATAATGTTTGAAACGAGTTTGCAGGCGCGTTTTGTCATACCGATGGCTGTCGCTTTGGGCTTTGCGGTGTTGTACGCAACGGTTCTGACTTTAGTGTTGGTGCCTTGTTTGTATTTAATGCTTGAAGATATTAAAAATATTTTCAGATCGATTAAGAGGTTTATCCATCGTTTGATTAATCGTTTCAGAAAGTCGCCAGTGACGTCGAGCGTTGAAGCAAGCGTATCGAGTTAACAAGCTTGATGTTAACGATTAGGAGCAGCCTTCGGGCTGCTTTTTTGTTTCCGCATTTTGATTCAAAGTGATTTTTTAGTGGGCAGTTACGTAATTATCTGATGAGAAAACTGCCTGACAAAGTATTTCTAATATGTATGTTTCTAATGTTTTAAATTCGCATGGTTAATTTGACACTTGGTTAGCGAAATTTACCAGACGAAGATAACGTTGAATATGAGGCTTTATTTAAGTTGTTGAAAAATAACAAAATAAAAGTTGGCATCGTATGTGCAATATATAAATTGTAATTAAAATTAACTGCTAATCCTCAAGGAGCTTATTATGAAAAGCGTATTTCTATCTACTCTAAGTCTTATTGCTGTAATGTCATCACCAATCGCTGCTGCTAACACTTTAGACAAAGAGGAGTGGAGCTCAGATTTACGTCAGGACTTTTCTGAGATGAAACATGAAGCTATAGCAGATATTCAGCAAATGAACATGGATGCCATTCACGCACGTGATGAGCGTATCGTGAAAAACATTAAAGATGAGCAAGAACAGTTAGTAAAGGTAACGTGCCACAAAGAGAAAGCAAGCAAGTCATAAACGCCGCTAAAAGAGACTAACAGACGAAAATGAATCCAATACGAGTTCGGTGTTAGTTAGCAGTAAGCACTGACCTTGTTGCTCAACTTGCCAGCCTTTTAAGGCTGGCTTTTTTGTTTCTCATTTCATGGGTGGAGATCAGATCCTCAAGCTTATTATCAATAGTTGGCGTGTTTGATGAGCTATTGCTGGATGGAGCGGATGTAACTTTTAAAAGTGTAGATTTCAGTAAAGTGGAGGTGATGTTAGATATTTAAAATTTAGAAAAGATCCGATCTCCTTTTTGACCTTCATAATACCTTAGTATGTGGTTCACTTTTATTTGAAGAGGGATTAGTAATGACTTGGGAATTTATTGAAAGGAAAGAGGCTTTTGATTACATTGGGCTAAATAATAAGTCGGTTAATGAGGTTGAACAATTCTTACATGGAAGAGTGAGACTTTCAGCTGCACTCTTTAGCAATAAAAAACTATACTTATCAAGACAATCCCTCGTCATGCTTGCGTCTCTGAATGAATATGATCAGAAGCAAGTTGTCAAAGAAATGTATTTTCTTTCATCTAATCCAAGCACACCCTCTGTAGTTAGACACAAACGCAATCCATTGCTTCGAATATTTCGAACTAGGTATCCCTTCAAAAATTATCATTACTTATTAACTTGTATCCTTAGAGACGGGAAAGTTGTAATTCATGATATTGCTTTTGATCGACAGTTGCATGGTAAGTCTATTTTTAAGCATTCACATCAAAGAACCCAAATGTATCATGTGAAGAAAGAAACAGGTAAAAATGGTGAGTATAATGGAGTGCAGAACAATGATGAAGCAAAGTTATTGTTGGCTGAGTGGGACCACACTAAAGCTCAAGTAACTCATCAAGTCAATACGCTTCATGCAACGGTAAATGGAATGTTGAATGATTATGAGAAAGCGGCGACACTGATGGGGGTACATACGCAGGTGGCGTACAAAGAAGATAAGCCAACAGAGTATACGTTGTTTCACAACCCTTCTGATAATGCGAAGCTGGACCTTATTGAATGTGTTTATGACAAAACTCGTTTTACTTCGCACAATGCTCAACACCTAGCAGCAGTAATGAAACAATGTGCAGAGCAGGGTAAGGAAGTAAAATGGACAGTGCATAGCCAAGGTGCCATTATTTTTAACTCTGCTCTTGAGTATGTTAGAAAAAATAATCCGAGCTTAAGACTATTGAATCAACAAATCGTTGTGCATGCAGGGGGAACAAATACAACGAAGATAGGGAAAAATGCACAGCAGCTTGGTTTGAAAGTTAATTACACAAAAACCCGAACGAATCCCTTTGATATTGTCCCAAATATTGCTGCGAGACAAACTCCATTATCTGCAAGTAGTCTCGTTCGTTGTTGTAAATTCTTGGGATTAGTGATGAATGGAGAGGTCACAGAGAGCCCACATACATTACCCTATTTCGGTGTGGAATCTTATCGACGACAACTGATGATGTCTGGTAATAATATGGCTAGTAAACGTTTAAAAGATATTGATGAATATTTAAAGAACAAGGGTTAGATATATGGGCCTTATTAAAATGTATAAAGATGGCTTTCGAGGAAAGCCAGATTTTGCAAACTTGTTACATAATGTATTCCAGATAGATGACTTAGTGCTGTCATTTGAGTGTCCGAACAACATATATGAAGGACATGTATACCAAGATTTTATTGAATTACAACGGTTCAATATTGATTCAAAAGTAGAGCGGCATGAAAAGTTTATAAAATTGGCCACGATTTATTTCTCTTTTCAAAATAAAATAATAAATCCACTATTACCAATCAATAAACAAGGTGGTTTATATATTCGGTTAAGGATTAAATCTTCAGATAAATATATTACTAGTGTTAATGAACTATCTTCATTTATAGAGAAAGAGTACGTGGATTTTTATCATGCTGTAGAGTCACCTGACGGCTCTCGAAAAGGTGATCATACAGAGTTGATGAATGATGCCATTGCGTACGCAAATCATCGTTGGGGAATGGACCCGATAAACGAAGAAAAAAAGAGAGCGAAAGAAGAGTTCCTTGTAGGAGAGTTTCTTCGTGGTTACCCTCCAATCAAATGCCAAGATATCAAGATTGGTGAAAATACATTTTCAAAATATGTAGAAGGAAATTTGGAGTATAAAAAAGACTATCGAAGAGTGTACAATTTGCCTATCAAAAATGAGTTTTACTTTAGTATTGAATTTTTATATGAAATCGAGCCTATGTTTGCTCAAAAAAAGTTTTTAGATTGGGTAAGACACGCGGATGAAATCTTTGAAAAAAATGTTTTAGAGTTGCTAGCACTGTCTCCGCTTATTGATTCACATACTACCTCCAAATCCGAAAGGTTGACAAAAAAAAGTTGATCCAGAGCGTTCATACTTAACTTAAAGAAAAAAGCCCGCGAAGAATGCTTTCACGGGCGAAAAAAGGGCACCAAATTGGGTGTCTATTCATTTTGGAGGTGGTCGAACGTCCATATAAAACTGACAATAGGCTTGGTGAGAGGCTTACCACCAGCGCGACCAACGAGGCTAAAGTTAACATTGTTGTAATGATTGTTAAAATGTTAATTCTTCAATCAATGTTTTCATTATCGTGAGTTTAAATTGTGAATGTGTTGCCTACGTGTATTTTTACTCTGTGAAATGCCGTTTTTGACAATAAAACATATTATAAATCTTGTGTTGGTTATTTGATTCGGTTATATAAAACTCAACATACTTAATCCTTAACTGTTCATATTCACACTTAATGCGATACAATAACCCTCTGTTTGTTAAGTGATTGTGTGTTTTTTAACGTATTGGTATTGAACAAAAAGCGATCTAAGCCGCTCTTGTTCATTTTGATAAGTTTACTTATCAGTCGTTTTAGATTTCTTCGTGTTTATGAACTAGGCCGAAGTCAGCTAAAATGGCATACGCAGCAGGGATCATAAACAACACCAGCAGAGTGGATGCGAAAATACCAAACACGATGGAGATAACCAGTGGTTGGATAACCTGTGCTTGCAAACTGGTTTCAGTCAGTAACGGAAGCAAACCTGCTGCAGTGGTCATTGATGTTAGGAATACTGCTCTAAAGCGTTCCCGACTGGCTTTGACTACTGAGTCATGTACATTATCCCCTTCATCCACATGATGGCGTATGTACTGAACTAACAGAATCGAGTCATTCACCACAATCCCTGCTAATGAGACGAAGCCCATCATACTTGGCATACTTAATGAGTGACCGAGTAGGATGTGTCCCCATACCACGCCAATAAAGGCGAGGGGAATCGCAAGCATGACGACGAATGGTTCCAAATAACTGCGGAATTGGTAACTCAGAATCGCAAACACGCCAAACAAACCAAGCAAGAAGCCTTTACCCATTGATGCGCCAGTTTCAGCGGTATCTTTGGCTTCACCTTCAAAATCGAAGCGAAGACCAGGATACTTTTGCATAAGCTTTGGCGCTTCATCCTGTTGGAACTGACGAATAATGGCGGTTGAGTTGGCCTTCGTATTATCGATATCGCCGAATACGCTCACAGTGCGCAAGCCATCAATGCGCTGGATTCTTACGTAATTACGCTGGAAATCCAAAGTTGCAATGGTCGCGAGTGGGATTTGACTACCATCGGACAAGATTATTGGGAAGTTTGCCAATTGCTGTAAGTCACCAGCTTGCGCTTTATCGAGGCGAACTTCGATGGAAATGTTTTCTACCCCAACTTGGATCTCGTCTGCGGTTTGGCCAAAGAAAGCCGCACGCAATTGATTGGCAATGAGCTGACCGTTAATACCATAAGCTTCCGCCCCAGGACGAAGTTTAACCAAGACTTCTTCTTTACCCATACGCATGTCATCCAACACGCCATGGACACCGTCAAACTCATTTAAGTATTGTTGAATGTCGATAGAGGCGGCTTTGAGCGCATCCAGTTCATCATGCTTCGCTCGAATTTCAATCGCTCGTCCACCCGGCCCCATGGTCGGTTGTTTAAATACCAGCGAGATAGGATCGGCAAGTTCACCAATGTCTTCACGCCATGCGTCGATAAATTCATCGATGAGTGTGTTACGACTCTCGGCGCCCAGCAAATCCAGACGTACCGTGGCAATGTGAGGGCCAGATTCATTCGCGTCGGCGTTAGCGTTGAATTGACTGGTAATGTGTAGAACCAATGGATTGCCGTCTTCCACTTTCTCTGTCCATTCTTTATCTAGCTTTTGAGCGGAAGCGACGATCTTATCGACGACAGCTTCCGTTTGAGACAGAGAAGAACCCGGAGGAAGAATAATACGCGCTTCTGCAATGTCGCCATCCAATTCAGGGAAGGGTTGGAACTTGAGTAAACCACCTACTAACGTGGCCGCGGAGATAAGAAGCAAGGCAACCACGCCACCCATAAAGGCATAGCGATACTCGACCACTTTATCTACTGCGTTGACCAAGGTGGTGTTGCGGAAGTTTTCAAAAGAAGCGAGCAGCTTTTGTTTGAACTTCGGTGTTTTTCGCTCTTGCTTTTGTTTATGTAGCGAATGAGAAAGGTGGTTAGGTAGGATCAAGAAGGCTTCCACCAAACTCAAACTCAAAACGAGGATCAGAACTTGAGGAACTGCTTTAAGTACCGCACCCATTTCACCTTGCAGGAATAACAAGCTACCAAAAATACACACCGTAGTTAGGAAGGAAGAAATTACCCCTGGCAGTACCTTTTTCACTCCTTTGATAACGGCATCATCGATCTCTTCTCCTCGGTCGAGGTGAGCGGCAATCGATTCGGCAATAACGATGGCATCATCCATCATGATACCGATGGCCATGAGTAACCCGACCAAAGACATGATGTTGATGGACAGGCCAAGTTGCGCCATCAAAAATAACCCACCTAAGAAGGCAACGGGTAAACCAGCTGCGACCCAAAAGGAATAGCGAAAACTAAAGAACAACCACATGGTGGCGAAGACCAGAATGATACCTTGCCAACCGTTTTTGACCATCATGGTCAGGCGATCCCAAAGCACGGATGAAAGGTCATTGGTCATTTGTAGCATCACACCGTCTGGCGCGATAGCTTGTTGTTCTTCGACAAATTGAGCAACCCGTTCCTTGATACGCAGTGCGTCATCTTCTTTGTTTTTGCTGACTTTTAGTAGGGCAGAAGGGTGACCATCGAAGAGGACTTTCTGTTCGTCCAATTCAAACCGGTCGGTAATCGTCGCAATATCTCTTAGACGGATGATTGAGCCATTTGTACCAGAGCCCACGACGATAGTCTCAAGCTCTTCCGGCGTCACGCGTCGTTCGTCAAAGCGGATCAGAAAGTTCTTATCTGGCGTTTCGACATTACCACTTGGCAACTTGACGTTTTGACGACCAATCTGGTCCGCAATATCACCAACACTCAAACCAAGTTGTCGGATAGCTTGAGTGTCTAACTCTACTCGGTATTGGTGGTCAGAGAAGCCAGCAACTTCAACCAAAGAGACATCGTAATCGATTTTTAACGTGCGTTTAAGCTGTTCGGCATACGCTTTTAGCTCTGGCCATGTGGTATCTGCGGTGATCGCGACATCCACAACTGGCTCGTTCCAATCGAGCTCTTGGACCACAGGAGATTCAATCTCTTGTGGGAAGTCGTTTATCGAGTTGATCTGGGTTTGAACATCAACCAACATGCGCCCAATGTCGGCTTCTTCATTCAGTTTTAAGATAAGACGCGCAGAACCCTCAATCGCTTCACACTGAGTTTCTTTAATGTTGGCAAGGCCATCGACAGCATCTTCCATTCGGATACAGATGCTCTCTTCTACCTCTTGAGGGGAAGCGCCGGGGTAAACCACACCAGCTAGGATGTAGGGCGGATCAAACTCAGGAAAAGTTTCACGCTTAATCGTGGAAAGTGAAGAAATCCCCAATATCAGCAGCGTTAGCATCAGCAAGTTGGCTGCTGTTGGATGCTTGGCGAAGAATCGGATCATGAATCAGACTCCTCAATAGCCGTTTCTGACTGTTCAGGTGACTCTTTCAATAGCATGCCGTTAATCGCAGGCAGCAAATCGTTGATGATCAGCTTCTGACCTTGCTCTAGTTCACCATCGATCACCACTTGGTTATTGCGACGATATAACACTTCAACCGTGACGACTTGCAGACGATTGTCATCGCCCATCAGGTAAATCTTATTGCCATGAAGCGCACGCTCTGGGATGACCCAACTCGGGTTCTCTTGTCCCTCAATCAAGGCACGCACAAACATGCCGTTCACCAATGGAGGCGCAGACGTTGGGTTTAATGCACGGTAGTCTTGTTCAATTTCCAGAATCACACCGGCAGTCGCTTGGCTTGGATCAACCGTTTCACTGATGCGTGCAACTTTCGCAGGCCAGCTTGCAGAGAGGTTACCGCTGCTGAGTTCAATGTTGGCATGAATCGCATTCATATCAGGTTGTGGAATACCAGATTCATCGCGGACAAACTCACCGATGCTCGCCGCCAAAGTTTGCATGTCATGAATGGATAGTTGAGCTTCCACTTCCATGACATCAATACCATGTCCTGTCACCATGGTTTGTTGGAGGTTAACCACTTGCTTTTTCTCAATTTCTACGTCAGCAATACGCAAATCGTAAGGAAGCGTGATGATGGTTTTATCAAGCGAGCGTTCGGCCTCATCCACTTTTGATGCATTAACTTTAACTAGGGCTTCCGCGACTCGTTTCTCATCCGGCATCAAACCAATTTGATTTTCAATATCCAGCACTAACTTACGTTGAGAGAGCGCGCTTTGCTCTTGCTGATCTACATCCGATTGCGAGGTTAAGCCTTTCTTACGTAGGTTTTGTTTACGGTCTAACTCTTTGTTGGCGATAACCAGACGGTTGGCTTCTATCTTGAGTGTGCTTTTGAGATTCGCTTCTTCTTGGTTCAGCTTAGCCAGAGAGGTTTGAGCAGATTTGAGATCGGCTTGAGCTTGAACCAGTTTCAGTTCGTAATCGAGTGGGTCGATTCGCAAGATTTCCGTTCCTGCTTGCAGCACTTGTCCTTTTTCCAGTTGCGGATGACGGTAAACCACTTTACCGGTCACTTCGGCTATCGCTTTCCATTCAACTTTCGGTGCGATTTTACCAAAGCCAATAGCAACAGGTGCAATCGCTTTCAGCTCAAGTGGAATCGTCTCGACCAACCTTGCACGATCACCCGCAGGCTTTACGGGCAAATCTGGCTTGAGGCTAATCGCTAAAAACAGAATGACGACCCCAACAGCAAGGGCAGGAAAGAACAGCAGCTTTTTATTCATTTTCATATTGGTCGCCCGAGTCTAAAAATCCATGTTTCATCAGTTGTATGTTGTGTTCGAATAATCGGTTCAAGAAGGCTTCTGAAAGTTCAATGCCATGAATGGCGAGCAGTGCTGGTGGTGCCATAAAAGGAAACACCATTAAGCTTATGTAAGAGACGCGACAAAGTTGAGGGTCGGCGTCTTTTCGTAAAACGCCACTGTCGATCAACTTATCAAAGATCACGCCTTGCATTGGCTTGCTGATATCTGCGAAGACCTTTTCGAGCAGTTTGCGTTGGGTTTCCGATGGGGGCATATTCATAACTTGGGCAACTAAGCGTGGGAACTGTGGTACCTTGATCATTTCGCGGTAGTAGGTGCGCATTAGATCGAGAAAGTTTTGCTCGTTACTGTTGGATACCAACGTCTGCATCTGCTTTTGCATCGGTGACAGTGTTTCGCGCAACATGGTCTCGAACAAGCCTTCTTTGTTGCCAAAGTAGTAACGAATCATCGCCACGTTCACGCCTGCTTTCTGCGCGACTAGGCGAGTAGAGACCTTGTCATAAGCCATAATGGTGAAGAGTTCGCGCGCGTGGAAAATCAGTTTTTCCCTTGCGTCGATATTATCTGTGGGTCTTCCCGCCCTTCGATGCGCTTCCGTCACAATCTTCTCTCAAAATATTAAACATTTGATTAATTATAAGACGCTGATTTCTCATGCGACATGTGAAAAATTAATCAGTATTTAATCAAGTGATTAATTTGTGATGAAGAGAAGTAAAAAAGAGCAGAAAGAACTGCTCTTTGAACAAATAGAAAAGTATTTACTTAGGAAGAACGGTCTTGTGAGGCTATATCACCCCCAACTTAACACACTCCAATTCGGTCTGTTGGCGTGTTCTTTTAGTTGTGGGCATGGATTTACCAGATAAGCGTAGTTCGCGTATTCACAAAGCGGTAAATCGTTGATTGAATCGGTATAGAAATGGATTTCGGAATAAGGCTCAGGCTGATTTTCTAGCCACTGTTTTAATCGCGTGACTTTGCCTTCACGATAACTCGGAATACCGTTGATTTCAGCAGTATAACGGTTGTTTTTCTCGATTAAATCAATTCCGAGTGCGGTTGGAATATTAAGACGGCGACCAACGGCTTCCACCAAAAAAGTGACGCTGGCAGAGATGATAACCATATCTATACCATCACGAGACAGTTGCTCAATCAGGGTTTTGGCTTGAGGAAACTGTTTAGCCAGAATATGGCTTTCAACACATTCTTCAACCAAGGCGTTTACTTCTTCAATCGGCATGTTTTCTAGTGGCTTCATGGAGAACGCTAGATAGTCTTCCATGTCCATTTTGCCTTCAGAGTACAAGGCCATTAGACGCTGATCTTCCATAATAAATAAAGGATCAGTCGCGATGCCTCTATCAACCATAAACTCGTTCCAAATCATTGCGCAGTCAGCGTTTATTAGGGTTTCATCCATATCAAAAACATACAAAGGTTTGGACATGTTTAGGCTCTCACTGGTTGAATTTCGTTTAGGTTAAAGAGTAGCTCTAGTTGGCTGCCATTCGCTAGTAAGCGTTCTGAAGAGCGGTTAAGCAAGTCAACAGTGAGCTCACACTCTTCAACGTTCACTTGATAGCGAATAACATTACCTAGAAGCTGGTGGTTGGTGATCGTACCTACTTGTGGCGCTGAGATGTGGCTATCATATTGACGACCTTGCTCTTTTACATATATAGACTCTGGGCGAATCGCTACTTTCCATTCGGTATCAATGTTGAAGAGTTGCTTGGCTTTATTGGCCTCTACAAGGTTGTAGTGCCCCATGAAACCGGCCACAAACTCGTTAGCAGGATGAGTATAAATTTCTTCAGGTGTTCCTGCTTGAACAATTTCCCCTTTACTCATTAGGAAGATACGATCAGACATAATCATCGCCTCTTCTTGGTCATGAGTTACGAAGATAGTGGTGAGATTCATCTCTTTCTGAATGTCTCGGATTTGCTGACGAAGGTGTTTGCGGATTTTGGCATCAAGCGCAGAAAGTGGCTCATCAAGCAATAATATGCGAGGTTTCACCACCAACGCTCGAGCGAGTGCGACACGCTGGCGCTGACCGCCAGAAAGTTGATGCGGATAGTGTTTTTCTTTACCTGCCAGATCCACCAGTTTGATGACTTTAGCCACTTCACGTCGAATATCATCATTCGCAAGCTTTTTCATTTTTAAGCCAAATGCAATGTTGCCTTCGACGGTCATATTGGGAAACAGCGCATACGATTGAAAGACCATCCCAATACCACGCTCTTGCGGGACTTGATGCGTGATATCTTCTCCGTTTACCCAAATCTCGCCTCCATCGACAGGGTTAAGCCCAGCAAGGCTGCGAAGTAGTGTCGATTTACCACAACCGCTAGGGCCCAAAAGCGTAATGAATTCACCTTGCTCGATGTTAAAGTGAATATCCTCAAATACGGTGTTATCACCAAAACGTTTAGTTAGATTTTTCGCTGTTACGTAGCTCATTGTTTGACTCCTCGGCTGAAACGACTTGCCAACCAAGTCAGTAAAAAAATAAATAGGAAGTAGGTCATCACTAAGGCAGACGTAAAGTGGCCGCTCGTCTGACGCATGTTATACAAGTAGATTTGCAGGGTTTCATAACGTGTGCCGACTAAAATATTGGCGAACACAAACTCTCCCAATAGAAATGAAAATGAAAGGAAAAGCGATGCCATCAGTCCTTTTTTGAGGTTAGGTAAAATGACCATCAAAAACGCTTTGGTTGTGCTTGCTCCTAGCAAGTGTGCAGCGTCCATTAAATCGTTAAGGTTAATTGCTTCGAAGCTATTAGAAATCGCACGATACATGAACGGTAACGCGATGGTGAAGTAAGTACCTACTAGAATCCAAGGAGTACCGATAAGGGAGATTTCACTGTCAGCATAAAGTTGAAGTAAGCCGACGGAGGACACCACTGGTGGTACAGCGAATGGTAGCAAAATCAATACGTTCATGAGCTTATCGAGCCTTGGAAAGTAGTAAAACACCACGAATATCGCTGGCAGAACCAGAAGCACACTGAGGGTTAGCGAAGCAATACAAATAAACAGCGAACGCCCAAACGCTTGCAAAAAGCGTGGGTCGGTCAGCAATTTAACGTACCAATCAAAAGTGAAACCATCTGGAAGCACCGTGGCGCCCCAGCGTGATGAAAGCGAATAGACAAAGGCCGCTAAAATCGGGATGAGCATGATCCCAACAATGGAATAAACCACCGTTTTATGGAATCGAGTATTAACGTTGTTCATGACTACTTCCTACCTGCATAGCTTTTCGAAATGAGCCATTGGTTAATCACTGTGATAAAGGCAAGTAACGCCATTAGAATCACCGAAATTGCAGCGGCGAGATTAGGTTCAAGGAACAGGTCTCCCGATACCAGACTCGCAATTCGAATTGTGATGACGTTATAGTTACCGGAGGTCAGCGCATAAACACTCGCATAAGCGCCAATTGCGTTGGCTATTAAGATAATAAAGGTACCGAATAAGGCTGGTGAGAGCACTGGCAGCGCGATTTTCGCCCAATACTGTGATGTTTTGGCTCCCAGTAGTGCAGCAGCAGCTTGCCAATCATCACTCAACGCGTCGAACGCAGGGTAGAGCAACAACACCGCCAGCGGGATTTGGAAGTAGATGTAAATGGCCAGCAGGCCCCATTTACCATAAAGGTCGAAATCACCGAGTAAGCCATACTGCTTGAGCAAAAGGGTAATCGCCCCATTGGTGCCCAAAATAATAATAAAAGCGAATGACAGAGGTACGCCTGCAAAGTTGCTGCTCATGTTCGTAAACGCAATCACACCGTCGCGGACTTTAGAATCGACTCTGCGCAGAGAAGAGACCAACAGAGTCGCAATGGCTAAGCCAAAAATGCTCGACCATACAGCTAACCACAAACTGTTGCCAAACGCCTGCATCATAAAGGCGGAGTCGATCACTTCAATGTAGTTATCGAAGGCAAACTCGCCATCGTAGATAAAGCTGTTTAACAGTACCCAAATCATCGGTGCGAGTTGAAATAGATAGAAAAACAGTGCGAAAGGCGCCAACCAAATGGCTGGCTTAAAGCGCTTTAACCAAGTACTTGCCAAATTTGAACGTGATTCGCTAGAGCTTGGGGAGAGGACTGAACTGCTCATAGTGCTAACAATTCCTGAGTGTATGGCTTCGTGTGGTCAAGGTTTAGCAATTGACAAACGGTGCCACAAATATCAGTTTGCTTAATATGACAATCTTGATGGGTAAACTTATCACCAATGACAAACAGGGGAACTTCTCGCTCTTCAGGTAAAATCCCACCGTGAGAAAGATCGTTGTTCATGCCATGATCGCTGGTCACAATGATTTGATACCCATCAGCAAGCCATTGATCGATGTAGTTGGAAAGAATAATGTCTGCACCTCGCGCACAATTGCGGTATTGGCGAGAGTCTAGGCCAAACTTATGTCCTGTATCGTCGATATTCATCGGATGGATCAGTAAGAAATCAGGTTGATAGTTGCGGCGTAAATACTCTGCGTCCAGGAACAAGGCTTCATCAGGATAATGATCCCAATGGTAAAAGCAGCCGTGCTGGATATTCAGGGTTTCATCATGCGTGAAACGATCGCGAACAGGTTCAAATGGCGCGCGATTATAAAGCTCACTTACCCAGTGGTAGGCAGCCGCAGCGGTCACTTTTCCTTGGGCTTTTGCCAAACTGAAAATGGAATCGTGTTTGGATAGACGAACGATATTGTTGTTTACGATGCCGCTTTCTACAGGGCGAACGCCCGTTAAAATGCACTCATAAAGTGGGCGAGACATAGAGGGCAGCTCACACTGCACAGGATAAAGCGTTGCGCGAGTTTCTTGTTGGGAACGACTTTGTTCTAGAAGACCATTGAGGTAGCCCATGCAATCACGGGCTACCTGATAGTTCAGTCCATCTAGAACAACAAGGATGACCTTATTGCTCATAACGACTTACTCTTATTGCTGGTGGATTAAGACACTTTCTTGCCATTGACGTGGCAGCTTACGTGCGGACTTTTCCCAAGCTGAGAAGTCAGTCACTGGGTGAACATTGCTGTATTGGTCATTAGCAATTAGCTTGTCTTGCACTGCTTGAGGCAGTGTGATGTTGGTGCGGATTGGACGCGCATAACCTTCTGCTAAGTTGATTTGCCCTTGATCGCTGAAGATGTATTCACGAGCAAGCTTTGCTGCATTAGGGTTCTTCGCGTATTTATTGATTATGGTTGTATAACCAGAAATCACAGAGCCATCTTGAGGAATGCTCACTGTAAAGCAGTCGCGGTCAATTTTGTCGCGGTAGTTTAATGCATTGAAGTCCCACATGATCGCCACTTCCACTTCGCCTTTTTCTAGGTTGGCGATGTTCGGATCGGTAAATGAAAGACGACCTTGCTTCGCGAGTTCAGAAAAGAATTTGAGCGCAGGCTTGAGGTTGGATTCGTCCCCACCGTTGGCGAACGCTGCGGCGAGAACCGCGTTGTTTGCCTGTGCTGCTACGCCTACGTCACCTACGGTCACTTTGTAGTCGCCTTTTAATAGGTCATCCCACGTTTTTGGCGCGTCTTTTACGAGGTTATTGTTGGAGATAAAAGAAATAGTGCCAGTGTAAGCAAGTGCCCAATGACCATCTTCGTCTTTTGCCCAATCTGGGATGTCATTCCAAGTTGTTGGTTTATATGGCTGAGTGACGCCTTTTTTAACCGCTACACGTGCGAAGGCAAAGCCTACGTCACCAATGTCTGCGGTCGCGTTTTTCTTCTCAGCTTCGAATTTTGCGATTTCTTGAGCCGAGCTCATATCCGTGTCTTGGTGCTTAAGGTTGTAATTTGACTTTAAATCAGCCCAAGTGTCTTTCCAGTTTGCCCAACTGTCAGGCATACCCACACTGTAAACCGCCCCTTCTTTTTGTGCTGCTGCTACCAAAGATTCAATATCGGCTTCTTTCGCTACTGTTGGCGTAGCGAGCGTTACCGCAATGATTGCCGCTGGTGCGGTAATTGAACGACTTAGCAAAGTTTTCATTGTCTCCATCCTTCTGGACTAGGTCAGTAAGTTCGCTTTGTATGCTATGGATGGAATGTGACGATTTAGCGCAAGTAATTTGACAGTTTTGCTGATTTTATATGGCACTTATATTTCATACGTTCAGTATGTGTTCTGTTGATTAATGTCATATTTTTGTTACGTAAACGCCTTATGTTATTCGTCAAATTATCGTTGGACTAGATCAGAATGAGAGCGACAGGCACCGGACAATTTGGTACCCAATTAGGAAAAATTAGAAGCAGCTTAAAACAGCAGATTCTTTCCGGAATCATGTCGGAAGGACAAAAACTGCCGTCAGAGAGAGAGCTCAGTGAGCTGTTTTCTACAACTCGAATCACTATCAAAGATGCGTTGGTGTCTTTAGAAACTGAAGGTCTTATTTATCGAGAAGAGCGCCGGGGTTGGTATGTATCTCCTGAGCGTATCTGTTACAACCCGTTGTCTCGTTCTCACTTCCATCAGATGATTCGAGAGCAGCATCGTATTGCAGAAACTAAGTTACTCAACGTGCGAAGTGAAATGGCCGCAGGTGAGTATGCCAAATCGTTAGAGGTGGAGCGAATTACCCCAATTTATGTAATTGAACGGTTACGTTTTATTGATGGGCGAGCGGTATTGTTTGTTGAGAACGTGCTCAAAGCGGCACTGTTTGAGGGTATATTGTCTGAGAACCTCACCATGTCCCTGACGGGCATTTATCGTGAGAAGTATGGTTACGAAACAAAGCGCTCTCGTTTTGATGTGATTCCAACGTCAGCACCTGCTCATGTCGCTAAAGCGTTGAACTTGGCTGAAGGACAACCCGTTCTGAAAATTCGGCGGGTAAACTACAAACAAGATGGGCATTTAATGGACTGCGAATTCGAGTATTGGCGTCCAGACGCAGTGATGATTCGCATTGATAGCGTAGGATAAAGCGCAGAATTAAAAAGAGCCCAATGAAGGGCTCTTTTTCGCATATTGGTTAGAGAGGCGGTTTAAACGAGGCCTTGCTCTTTCGCCATTCTGCTTGCAATGCCGGGTGCTTTCCAAATGCTTGGCAGCAAAATGAAAGACACAGGCACGGCGGTAATCACAATGAAAGACTGCAATGCAGAAATACCACCAGAGCCCATTGAGATAAGCGCAATAGCGACAATACCCATAATCAGCCCCCAGAACGAGCGAATCACTGCGTTTGGTTCTGTTGAGCCCGTCATCACTACACTGATTGTGTAAGTCATCGAGTCACCCGTCGTCACGATAAATGTTGTCGTTAAGATCAGGAACAGAACCGAAATGATCATAGGGTAAGGTAATTCACCAGTAATCGCTAGCAGTGCTGCAGGCAAGTTAAAGCCTTCAAACGCAGATGAAATCAAACCAGGGTTATCAAGTTCAAACGCAAGGCCACTGCCACCAACGATACTAAACCAGAAGCAAGTAATCAGCGGTGCCGCGATGCTAATAGACATGATTAATTGGCGAATTGTACGACCACGAGAGATACGAGCAATAAAGATCGCCATCATTGGGCCATAACCGATAAACCAACCCCAGAAGAATACTGTCCACCAGCTTAGCCACCCTGTATCACCACGGTAAAGTGCCATAGGGAAGAAGTTATCCACCATACGGCCAACGCCTTGCACGTAGCCATCAACGATAAAGCTTGTCGGCCCGAAGAACAGGATGTAACCAATTAACAGTACAGACAAAATGATGTTGTAACGACTGACGATTTGAATACCCTTGCTCAAACCGCTCAGTGCGGAAAGGGTATACATCAGGATCGCCGCCATAATAACCATACTTTGCGTTACGAACGTATCTGGCAGGCCAAACAATGAATTTAGCGCGTAGCTAATTTGTAAACCTAAGAAGCCGATAGGACCGATGGTTCCTGCTGCTACTGCAATGATGCTACATGCGTCAGCAACATCACCAATCCAGCCTTTAATGGCTTTATCACCAAACACAGGGTAAAGCAGAGTACGCGGCTTAAGAGGCAGGCCTTTATCGTAATGCAAGTGCATTAAGACAATGGAAGATAGACCACCAAGGATCGCCCAAGCTAAGAAGCCCCAGTGCATAAAAGACTGAGATAGGGCATTGATTGCGGCAGTTTTCGGTGAAGCTTCCCCGTATAGAGGCGGAGCAGTCACAAAGTGGGCGATAGGCTCAGCTGCGGCCCAGAACACACCACCACCTGCAAGTAGAGTACAGAGTACGATTGACAACCACTTAAAGTTATCAATATCAGGTTTCGCTAGACCACCTAGGCGCACATAACCAGTGCGACCAAACGCAAGAGCCAAACCAATTAGGAAATTCAGAAGAAGCAGTACTTGCCAGTAAGCTCCGAAATATTTAGTAGCAAAGCCGAAGCCGGTGTTAACCATTGCGGTTAGAGAGTCGGTATTCGTTAGAGCAAGTAAAACGAATAGAGTGAGGAAGCTACCACTTAACCAAAAGACAGGATTGGTGAGTTCGAGGCGCTTGAGTAAAGATGGGGGATGAATAGCAGAATAGTCAGCATCCTGAATAGGCGCTGTGTGGGAGGCGGCATTCGTCATATTTGACATAATTACTTCGCTTTTTAGGGCTATGAAGCCGTGCATTTCCCCTCACATCGTTTCAACGAAAAGTGTGAGGATGTTCAAAAAGCCGATGATGTTAACATGTCGAAGTTGCAAATATAACCTTAGATTTCGATTAATTTTTAACAGGTTTGCCAAGTTGCTGATTTTTGGGTAGAGATCAAAAGAAAGAGTTTTTACGTGAAATGCACCGCATTTCGTATGTAATTAACATTTCCCTTATTTTTGCATGGGATTGTCAGGATTACATTGAGAAAACATGTTTTTCCCAAGCTAAGGTTTAACTCGATGGCTCACTTCGAACTTAACGGGCAGTGGATGCTTACCTCGCCACAGCGTCCCAATCTTGAAATTCCAATGTTTATTCCGGGCGATAATGTGTCGGCGCTTTTACAAGCAGAGCAGATTCCAGATCCTTATTTTGCCGATAATGAAAACAAAGTTCGATGGATTGAAGAGTGTGAGTGGCATATCTCACGTGAGTTTGACGTCGACGCGTTTACGTTGTCTGCCAAGCAAATTTGGATGACGCTAACTCGTGTCGATACCTTGGCAACCTTCTATGTTAATGGTGAGTTAGCACTAACTTGCAGCAACATGTTTACCCAGCAACGTGTGGATATTAAACCGCATTTAAAGCAAGGTACTAACACGATTCGGGTTGAGTTTGCTCGGGTGGATTTAGAAGGTATCGCAAGAGCAAAAAAACTGCCATTTCCTATCCCATCGGCAATGGGCAACAACCAAATTCCACACATGAACTTGATCCGCAAAACACAATGCCATTCCGGATGGGACTGGGGCATTTGCTTGATGGTATCGGGTATTTACGACCCCATTCAAATCGACATTGTGAATGAGCTTTGGCTCAAAGGCTTCTCGACAGAGCAGCAATGGCAAGCCGATGGGAGTGTGTTTCTTGATGTAGTAGTTGAAGTGGAAACGGACAGTCAACGCCATGAAATGATGGTTGAATTTAATGGTGAGCGTCAATGTATTCAAACAAAAGGAAGTGGTCACTATCATTGCCAGTTCCACATTTTGGAGCCTCAACGCTGGTGGCCATCGGGTTATGGCGAAGCGTATCTCTATCCCATTACCATTTCTTGCAGAGAGCAAAAGTTAACGCACAACATTGGTTTGCGTCAGCTAACTCTAAATAATCAAGCTGATGAGCACGGCTCTGCAATGGAATTTATCGTCAATGGCGTACCGATTAATGCTAAAGGTGCCAACTGGATCCCTATTGACGCAATGCCGGGGCGAGAGTGCGAAACACGTTATCGCAACCTTTTGCAAAGTGCGGTTGACGCCAACATGAACATGATTCGCGTATGGGGCGGTGGTCAGTACGAGAGTGAAATCTTTTATAACCTTTGTGATGAACTTGGCTTGTTGGTGTGGCAAGACATGATGTTCGCCTGCTCGTTGTACCCATCAAACGACGAGTTTTTAAAAGAGGTAGAAGAAGAACTTAGATTCCAAATCCCGAGGCTCAAGGAGCACCCATCAATCGCACTTTGGTGTGGTGACAATGAAGTGATTGGAGCTATTGGTTGGTATGACGAATCTAAGCGCAGTAAAGTCAAATACACGGTTAACTACGATCGCCTCAACCGCATGATTGAGAAGGAGATTACCGAGCAAGATAGCACTCGCCGTTTCTGGCCAAGTTCCCCATGTAATGGTGAACTGGATTTCGGTGATGCGTGGCATGATGATAGTAAAGGCGATATGCACTTTTGGGACGTTTGGCATTCAGGAAAATCATTCAGTGCCTACCTTGACGTGAATCCTCGTTTTTGCTCTGAGTTTGGTTTTCAATCTTGGCCATCTTTTGCTGAAGTTAAGCGGTTTGTCCCTGAGCAAGACTGGAATATTACATCCCCAGCTTTCGAACAACATCAGAAGAACCCTCGTGGTAATAGTATTATCACAGAGATGTTCACGCGCTATTTTCGTTTTCCCTCTGGATTTGAGAGCATGCTGTATTTAAGTCAAGTTCAGCAGGCAATCGCGATCAAAACTGCATGCGATCATTGGCGTGCCATTTCTCCAGTTTGTCGCGGCATGCTGTACTGGCAACTCAACGACAATTGGCCTGTCAGTTCTTGGTCTAGTTTGGAATACAGTGGTCGATGGAAGCAGTTGCACTACCATGCAAAACGCTTTTTTGCGCCGCAGTATTTGGTATTTTCCGAGCATACAGGCGAGTTGAGCCTACATTTGCTCAATGATGCCAAAGAGTCCGCAAGCGTCAACGCATTGCTCAAGTGGGTAGATTGGCAAGGGGAAGAAAAGCAATGTTGGAGCTTAGAACAAACAGTCATAGCAGACAGCAATACGATTTTGTGGCAATTGGATGAATCGATCGAGAAGGACGAACTTACGTCAGGCTTCTTCTATGTTGAAGCGCAAATCGGTGAAGACAGAATAAGCAACACATGGTTTAGTACTCATGAGCTAAAAACCTTGCCGATAGCGAAAGCCAATATAGGTGTCTCTATTGAAGGGAGGCGAATTACATTGATTGCGGATAAGCCTGCGTTTTTTGTTCATTTGGAGAGTGACGCTGATGGAAGGTTCAGTGACTCTAGTTTTACTCTGTTGGCCAAGGTTCCAATGACGGTTGAGTATTTAGGTGATGATGTTTCAGGTATGCAGCAGTCGTTGAGGGTATGCCACCTTAATGATTAAAGCGGGCATAGAACATCTATATGCTGATAACTAAAAAGGGAGCGTTTGCTCCCTTTTTAGTTACCAAGTATCCGTTATTAAGCTCAGGTTGAGACAGAAGTTTATTTAAGCTTCTGATGGACCCGATAGCTAACGACAAAGCCAATGTAGAATAGTGCAGCAAGAGTAATCACTGCCGTCGCGTACGCCAGCAGGCTGTTTAACCCTAAACCAAAAGCCAAAGTGAAGGCGATACCATGAATGGCTTCCGCAGGGATTCGGTACCAAGCAGCGTGGAAGGAAGATCCGAAGAGGATAAAGGTACTAAGTAAGACAATCGTGCCGCCTATAAAGCCGACCCATCTGCTGTTGTTCATGTTGCAGTCTCAGGGGTTACCGAGGTAACGTAACAAAATATTTCAGGATCGTATTATACAACCGATCATCGCGAAAAGCGCTAGAGAAATTTCGCGGATAAAACAGAGTGTTTTAATTCGAACAAAAGAATACGACCATAGCCAACTTAATACAGGAATAACAAAACATGTTGAGATTTATACAACGTCGCCGCATTAAGAAAGTGATTAAACTAATGAGTACCAGATTGGTGGTGGGATACGGCAGTCGTGAGTACTTTTCGGTTGGTCAGGTAAAGACGAGCACCAGCGAGTTAAGCGCGTGCCAACAAAAAATTGCGTTGGCATTATATGCGGATCCGCAACATCTTGATTTGGAAAACCAACCAGAGTTGCAAGCAATACGCTCAGACGTGGCGCATGATTTCTTTTCTGGTGCCGACTATACCGCTCAAGATGTGCTTAATTTACTCGGCTCTGGTGGCTGGAAAGGCGGCCGAATGGAAGATGGAATGTCTCATCATTTTGGTATGCACAGTCGCTATTAAAAACATGCGTTAATTTTATAAATTCGATAAATATTTTTGCTGTTAAAGATTAATTAAATTTTCTTTCAATTGGGTAACAATTACCTAATTATGCACCCGAATCCCAGCGCGTCGCTGGACTGGTTGGATTGCATACCATGAAATTAATCATCAAAGGATTGGGGCTGAGTGCTCTTGTGCTCAGCATGTTTGCTCATGCAGATAGCAAAACGTTGAACGTTTATGCATGGGGTGGCTATTTGCCGGAAGCATCGTTAAAAGCGTTTGAAAAACAAGAAGGCGTTACGATTAATTATTCGACCTTTGAGAATAATGAATCAATGTACACCAAGCTAAAATTGCTAAAAGGTTCTGGTTACGATGTGGTTTTTGCTTCTGCGTACTTCATTGAAAAAATGGGTCGAGAAGGACTGCTTTCGAAAATAGATCACGCTCAAGTGCCAAACATGCAAGACACAATGGACGGCTTACTTGGCCAAGCGCACGATCCGAAAAATGATTACTCGCTGCCTTATATTTGGGGCATTACAGGGATCAGCTACAACGAATCCATGGTTGAGCAACCAGTGACAAAATGGGCTGACTTATGGGAGTCTCAATACGAACAACAAGTTATGTTGATTGATGACGTCCGCGACGTGTTCGGTATGGCGCTGAAGAAAAATGGCCATAGCGTGAACACAAAAGACGAAGCTGAAATCGAGCAGGCTTTTGATTCTCTAGTCGCGCTGAAAAACAACGTATTACTGTACAACTCAGATGCGCCGCAAGTCCCTTACGTGTCCGGTGAAACATCGGTCGGCATGCAATGGAACGGCAACGCATTCCAAGGACAGGTTGAAATGCCTGAGCTGAAGTTCGTGATGCCGGAAGAGGGCGCGGTATTATGGATGGACAACTTCACTATTCCGTCTGGCAGTAAAAACAAAGCATTGGCGCATAAATTTATTAACTTTATGTACCAATCAGAGAACCAAGCGGAAATCGTGACCAGTTTGGGTTATGCGTCGGCAACGAACGCTGGGCGTGACAAATTGCCAGAAGAGTTGAAAAATAACCGTACTATTTTCCCTTCATCAGAAGACATGAAAAAAGGCGAGTTTATTAATGATGTTGGCGCAGAAACGTTAGCGATTTACGAAAAGTACTGGCAACGTTTAAGAACGCAATAAGCAACGTCTTTGCCTATTGTTAGGCTTAAAATCGTTCAAATTTGGATTCCCCTCATCACGAAAGTGGTGAGGGGAATTTTTTATAGGCTTTGTACTGCGAGTGTTGCTACGCGGCACGCTTTACGAGGCAGAAGTGCTTTTTACCGCGTTGCAGTAACCAATATTGATCAAACAGTGGGAAGCTTAAACTCGGGTTATCAGCCCCCACTTTTTCACCGTTTACACTGATGGCGTTGTTGCTGATGTGTTCGCGTGCAACACGCTTCGAACTTGCTAAGCCCGACTCAATCAACAGCTCAACCAAATCTTGTTGTGTGCTCTGAATGCTTGGTAAACCATCCAACTCCAACTGTTTTAATTCACCCAAACTCAGTTGTTGCACATTACCGCTGAATAAAGCTTGAGTGATGCGCTCGGCGCTAGCTAGGCCTTCTTCGCCATGAACAAATCGCGTCATTTCCTCAGCGAGGATACGTTGTGCTTGTGGCTTACCTTGGCTTGCTTGGTCTTGCGCTTCAATGCTGGCAATTTCTTCGCAGCTCAAGAACGTGTAGTAACGCAGGAAGTGGTAAACGTCGGCGTCTTCTGCGCCAAGCCAGAACTGGTAGAACGCGTAAGGAGAGGTCTTGCTAGGATCTAGCCATACTGCACCGCCTTCGGTTTTGCCAAATTTGGTACCATCGGATTTGGTGATCAGCGGCAGAGTTAAGCCAAATACTTGCTCACCATTTTGACGGCGAGTTAAATCGATCCCGCTGACGATGTTTCCCCATTGGTCATTGCCACCGATTTGCAAACGGCAACCGTATCGACGGTTTAGCTCGGCAAAATCGTACGATTGCAGTAGGGCGTAGCTAAATTCGGTGAAGGAGATACCTTGGTCAGGTCGTTGCAGGCGTTGTTTTACCGATTCTCGGTTGACCATAGTATTGATCGAGAAGTGCTTACCCACATCGCGGAAGAAGTCGATCACATTGATCACTTTCATCCAGTCAGCGTTGTTCACCATGATCATCGGCTTGGTCAGTTGGTGGTTCATCAACTGCTGAATTTGATTAGAAAGATCGTTAACCCAGCCTGAGACGATTTCCTCTGAGTTCAGACTGCGCTCAGTCGCTTTAAAGCTTGGGTCGCCAATCATGCCCGTTGCACCGCCAATCAAGGCAACAGCTTGGTGTCCGGCATCTTGAAAGCGCTTAAGCATAATCAAAGGCACGAGGTGGCCGATATGCAAGCTGCCAGCTGTAGGATCGAAGCCGCAGTAAACGGTTTGTGGCTGTGAGAGAAGTGTCTGAATTTCTTCCAAATCGCTGGCTTGTGCAATCAAGCCACGATCTTGTAAATCTTGCAGTAATGGTGTCGTCATTCTTTTTGTCTGTCTTAGTGGTTGTTACATTTAGACTAAAACGCGACACCTTTTCTCGATATATCCCTTAAGGGACAGTTTTTATCTTGAATGGAGAATGAGGTGATTGAGGAAAAGCTGGAATAACTCACTCAATGAAGACACATTTAATTGCGAGTAAATTCGCTTTCGATGATTTTTGACCGTGCCTTGAACTAAGTGTAACCGCGCGGCAATTTCTTTGGTGTCAAACCCTTGAGCGAGAAGCGAAGCCACCTCTTGTTCGCGACGGGTGAGTGATTCTACGCCAAACGTTGCTAAAGCTTGCTCAATGGCTAATCGCATACTGCCAGAATAAGCACTCTGTGCAAAAGCAGGCTCAGAAAAGGTAAATTCCGTTTGTTTCCAATGCTGCTGACAAAGCGACTGAATTATCGGGAAATAGGGCTTTAGCTTATTGATTTGTTGCTGAGAAAAGTATTTTCCATCAGTCATATATCCGAAGTACAGCATGACCCAACGGCCAGATTCAACTTCGACTAGCATGCTAAGCTCGTCTTTCCACCCTGTTTGATGATAGAACTGCTCGCAGTATGAGGTGAAGTCAACGCCTTTACGCGCCACGTCTTTGAGCGTAAATACGCCTTGTTGCTTTGTCTCGTTTAGTTTGAGAAAAAAAGGGTCATTTTGAAATGAGTCAGTAAGGTAGCGTTGAAAAAGTAACTCTCGCTCGTTCTCAATTGAGTCGTAGAGATAAATAGGATGTTTACCTTCTCGGTAACCTAAAATAACTGCGCAATCAAAATGAAAAAGAGTGCGAATGACACGCATAAGTTTAGGAGTAAAGTTAGGCGTGTTAAGAGCAGAAATTGCTTCTGCTAGCAGATTATTAAAGTTATTGTCAGGCATGGGATACCGAATTGCAGGTGGTTTTGCGCAAGCATAACCAAAAGCAATCCAACGAGAAAGGGAAGTCGCCATCTTCTGGTGACTTCCATAGAGAAAGTTGCGTAAGTGCTCAGTTTTGAGGAATCATATCCACGTTAACTTATTGATAAGGGTGCATAACAACGGTTTTATTTAAGCGATTAGTTGCTATGCATTACTGCGAGTTAGTGAGCTCTTCGTTAACCCAATATTTAGAACCAGACACGTTAGCATCGATGAGTAAACCTTTAGCGTTCAACTGATAGACGGCGACGCCGCTGTTAAATTGTTTTGAAAGTTGCTCTGAATCTTCGCCCGCAACAGCAGAGGCTTCACTTGTGGCCTCCCATCCTTCGTTGACGAACGTATCAAAATCTTCTTTGCTCTCAAACAGAACCACTTGTTGGTAAAATTTGCCGCCAGCCCCAAGTGCAACGCCCAAACCAAACATATTCATATAAGTGCGTTCTTCTGTTTCCTTATTCACTGCGACTCCTGACCCTGAGTTGGTGTGAAACAGCAAAGATAATTTACGAGAATCAAAGACCGCGTAGCCGTACGCGTTGTCGTAAATAGCTTTTGCCTCCGGCTTTTCATTAAATAACTTGAGCAAAGCGCTATCTGCCATTAAGTCCACGGCTTGGCGAGCTTCTTCTGGCGTATCGCCTTCCATCAGCTCATCAATTTTTTTGTCGGCAGCATCTATCCATTCTTTGCTCTTCTCGATGCTGGCTTCTGTCCATTCGCCTGCGGTATTGATCGCTTCCTCGGACCAATTCGTGAAATCTTGCCACGCTTGTTTTGAAAACGCTTTGGTGTCGTCCCAAGCATCTTGTGCAGTATCAGAAACTGCGTCGCCAAGCTCAGACATTTTATTGGAAATTTCATCCCAATCGGCATAAGCAGGGGATGCCAGGAGCATCAATGTAGTAAGGAGTGCGATAGGCTTTTTCATCAAATTCTCTCTGGAGTTATCGATATACCATTCATTTTAGGTCATCAGACTTTGATAATGAAATTGACTAAATGACGAACTTGAGAGAGGAATCACGAACTGATTGTGAAATGACGTGTGAATAACAAAGCCCTCACAAGTGGAGTGTGAGGGCTAGAGTTTATCGTGTGTTACTTGCTGCTAACTTTACCGAGTTTTAACCAAGTATCGATAACCGTATCTGGGTTTAGTGATACAGAGCTAATACCTTGATCCATTAGCCATTCCGCTAAGTCGTCGTGGTCTGATGGGCCTTGACCACAAATACCAACGTATTTGCCTGCTTTTGTTGCCGCATCAATCGCCATCTGAAGCATCACCTTAACCGCTGGGTTGCGCTCATCAAATAGATGTGCGACATCGCCAGAGTCACGGTCAAGACCAAGCGTTAGCTGAGTCATGTCGTTTGAGCCAATCGAGAAGCCATCAAAGTACTTTAAGAACTCATCGGCAAGGACCGCGTTGGATGGCAGTTCGCACATCATGATGACTTTAAGACCCTGATCGCCACGGCGCAGATCAAACTTCGCTAGCAAATCAATCACTGATGCTGCTTCGCTTGGTGTACGAACAAATGGGATCATGATTTCAACGTTTTTCAGACCCATTTCGTTACGAACGCGTTTGATTGCTTGAGTTTCTAGCTCGAAGCAGTCTTCAAACACTGGAGAAATGTAACGAGACGCGCCACGGAAGCCAAGCATTGGGTTTTCTTCATGCGGTTCGTATGCTTTACCGCCAACCAAGTTGCTGTATTCGTTAGACTTAAAGTCAGACATACGAACAATAACGCGTTTCGGCCAAAATGCCGCAGCAATGGTTGCGATACCTTCTGTCAGTTTGCTTACGTAGAAATCGATAGGATCTTTGTAACCACGAATACGCTGAGTGATTTCTGCTTTTAGCTCATCGCTTTGTGCATCAAAGTTAAGTAATGCTTTCGGGTGGATACCAATCATCTTATTGATGATGAATTCAAGACGAGCAAGACCAACACCTTCATTTGGAATTTGTGCGAAGTCAAACGCACGATCAGGGTTACCCACGTTCATCATCACTTTTGTTGGTAGCAGTGGCAGTTCATCAACAGAAGAGCGTTTTACATCAAATTCAAGTTCACCTTGGTAAACGTAGCCCGTTTCACCTTCAGAACAAGATACGGTCACGGTTGCACCATCGGTTAACTTGCTTGTCGCATCGCCACAGCCAACGATTGCAGGAATACCAAGCTCACGAGCGATGATGGCTGCGTGGCAAGTACGGCCACCACGGTTGGTTACGATTGCAGATGCTTTTTTCATCACTGGTTCCCAATCTGGGTCAGTCATGTCTGTAACTAGCACGTCACCTTCTTGGACTAAAGACATTTGGTCCAGAGAGTCAACCAAGCGAACCACGCCTTTACCGATGCGCTGACCGATTGCACGACCTTCAACTAAAACATCCGCTTTGTTTTGTAGCTCGTAGCGCTCAATCACGTTTTGTTCCGTTTGTGAACATACGGTTTCAGGACGCGCTTGAACAATGTACAGCTTGCCATCAATGCCATCTTTTGCCCATTCAATGTCCATTGGACGCTGATAGTGCTTTTCGATGATCATTGCTTGTTTTGCGAGCTCTTTGATCTCGTCGTCGTTCAATGAGAACGTGTTGCGCTCTTCATCAGAAGTATCAACGATATCAACTTGTTTGCCGATTTCTTGGTTATCTGAGTAGATCATTTTGATCAACTTAGAACCAAATGTTTTCTTAACGATTGGGTGTTCGCCTGCTTCAAGCATTGGCTTGTGAACGTAGAACTCGTCAGGGTTTACTGCACCTTGAACGACCATCTCGCCTAGACCCCATGAAGAGGTGATGAAGACAACTTGGTCGAAACCCGATTCAGTGTCTAGTGTAAACATAACACCCGACGAGGCTTTATCTGAACGCACCATACGTTGGATACCCGCAGATAGCGAGATGCCACGGTGGTCGAACCCTTGGTGAACGCGGTAAGAAATCGCACGGTCGTTAAATAGAGAAGCGTAAACGTGCTTAGTTGCTTCTAGTACTGCGTCGATGCCTTTCACGTTCAAAAACGTTTCTTGCTGACCAGCAAAAGAAGCATCAGGTAGGTCTTCTGCCGTAGCAGATGAACGAACTGCGACTGAAAGCTCAGGATTGCCTTCGATCAGTTCTTGGTAATTTTCACGAATTTCTTGTTCAAGGTCCGCAGGGAAAGGGGCCTCTAATACCCATTGACGAATGTTTGCACCTGTCTTACGCAGAGCTTCTACATCTTCAACGTCTAGTTCATCGAGTAATTGGTGAATACGCTCATCCAAACCTTCGTGGTCAAGGAATTGGTTAAACGCGTATGAGGTTGTCGCAAAACCATTTGGTACAGAAACGCCTGCGTTTGCTAGGTTAGATACCATTTCGCCAAGTGAAGCATTCTTACCGCCGACTTTGTCGACATCATCCATGGATAGGCCATTGAACCAGAGGGTGTTCTTTTGCATGTCTTTCTCCAGAAACATTGCAGCTTAGTAGGGGGACTTAAATCGATCTAAACAATCGCATGTTGGCTGTTATTACACGTTGACCATACATTGCTTCATTCAGATTGATATCAAAGGCAAACGATTACGTTCTGGCTGAAAAAAATTCAAAAGAATTTTTAAAGCTGTGGTGAACCTAACTGAAAGCCAAACTGATTTATTAATATTATGTGTACCATCCTACTCAAAAGATTTTGAAAAATTAAACAGAAATGCAAATAAATAACCAAAGTCGTGATGTGTTCTATGTTTCTGACGGTACGGCGATAACATGTGAGACATTAGGGCATGTTGTTCTCGGTCAATTTCCGTTCATTCCTAACGAAAAAACCTTTCCGTTTGTAGAAAGCCAGGACAAAGCTACTGACGTAGTCAAAGAAATTGAAACTTCCTACCAGCGCAATGGCGTCAAACCTCTGGTCTTTTTCTCAATTGTCGTTCCAGAAGTACGTGAAATGCTGCTTGAAGCGCCGGCATACAGTTACGATGTGTTGGAGAGTATTGTGCAGAAAGTGCAAGACGACATTCAGATGGCACCAAAGCCTAAGTTGCAGCGTTCTCGCAGTGTGGGGAAAGATTCCGATACCTATTTTGACCGTATTGCGGCTATTGAATACACATTGGCGCATGATGATGGCATCACGCTAAAAGGGTTGGAACAAGCCGATATTATCCTGCTGGGAGTATCGCGCAGCGGAAAAACGCCGACTAGCTTGTACATGGCGATGCAATTTGGTTTACGTGTTGTGAACTATCCGTTCATTGCGGAAGATGTGAAGATGATGCGTTTGTTGCCTGAGTTTGAGATCCATCGTCATAAGTTGTTTGGGCTGACTATCGATCCCGAGCGCTTGACTGAAATCCGTGAAAATCGTTTGTCTGGAAGTGATTACGCTAGCACAGAGCAGTGCAAGCTGGAGCTAGACACTGTTGAGGCGTTGTTTAGAAGAGAGGCGATCCCATATATCAATACGTCCTCTCTGTCTGTTGAGGAAATTACTACGCGTATTCTGGAAAAAGCAGGAATGAAGCGTCGCTTGTTTGGCTAACAAGAGACGCTCATGTCGCTATGTGTAAGAGGAGGTAAGGTGTGTACCTCCTCTATCGAATGAGCCTTAGACAGAATTAATAGTATTGGAACATCTTTTGGATGTCTTGATAGTTTTTCGTCTGAGTCAGTGACAGCATCAGTAAGATACGTGCTTTTTGTGGGTTCAATGTACCTGCGGCAACAAAGCCATATTTGTCGTCATCAATTTCAGCATCCAAAGTCGTTGAGCCGCTAGGCGTTCGGGAGCTTCTTACAACAACAACGCCATCTTTACTCGCTTTCTCTAGCTCATCAAACACAGTGTGGTACAAGTTACCATTACCGACACCAGCACTTACGATGCCGTCAAACTTCGCATCCACAAAGGCTTTCACTGGCAAATTGGAGGCATTTGCATAGTTATAAACAATACCGACCTTAGGCAACTTAGTAAGCTTTGATACATCGAATGGGGTTTCTGTCGTATGTTTACGCTCTGGGCTTCGTTGATATTTGGCATCGCTATTATGAATGTAGCCGATAGCACCAAAGTTGGGTGACTGGAAAGTGCTGACGGAGGTTGTATTGGTTTTTGTCACATCTCGCGCATCGAAAATCGTGTCATTCATTGCGACTAGCACGCCACGTCCTTCTGAATCTTCATCGGTGGCTGTTACGACTGCATTGTATAAGTTGACTGGTCCATCAGCACTCATTGCGGTGGAAGGACGCATTGCACCAACGATCACGACAGGCTTTGTGCTCTTGACGGTCAGATCAAGGAAGTAAGCGGTTTCCTCTAACGTATCCGTACCATGAGTAATGACGATGCCGTCAACATCATCTTGAGCGAGTAGCTCATTAACTCTTTTCGATAATTTTAGCCACACTTCATCATTCATATCTTGTGAACCGATACTGACCACTTGCTCTCCAGAAATATCGGCAATCTTGGTCATACTCGGCACCGCAGAAATCAATGATTCAACGCCGACTTTACCTGCTGTGTAGTTTGACTCGGTTGCAGATTGACCTGCGCCTGCAATGGTGCCGCCAGTGGCAAGAATTTTAATGTTCGGAAGATCGGATTGCGCGAAAGACAAAGAACTAAGGCACAAACCAAGGGTTATCGTACTGAGGCGGAAAAGATTTTTCGTCATGGGAATCACCTGCTGTTAGGTTGGATGTTGGGGAACTCATCTATCCTAAAAACAGCGGGTTAGATTTTTTGAGTACTAGTTCAACAAATTGCAGATGAAGATCGTGATCAACTAATCACTTAAAGAATATCAAATCAACCAGTTAACCTAATTGACGTGCTTCTTTAACAAGTGAGATGTGCTAGTAACGTGCACAACGTGTTAAGCCCTATAATTTATTGATTTATAAATAAAGGAGGTAGGAGTCTCGTGATGAGGTTACTAAACATGAATTTAGCCGTGCAATTTTTCAAAGTTTACAGTGTAAAAAAAAGCGGCTTTACCCCGGAACAGATAAAAGCCGCTTGCCAATGATGTGTTAATTCACATCTTATCGCATAATCATTTGTTCACGACCAGGACCCACAGACACCATTTTTACTGGTACGCCCATGAGTTCCTCAATGCGTAGAACGTATTTCTGTGCTGCTACTGGAAGCTCTTCAAACTTACGACAACCTGTGATGTCCTCGCTCCAGCTTTCCATCTTCTCGTAGATTGGCGCAAGAGAGGCAGTTTGAGGCCAGATTGGGTTTTCGCTGTGGTCGCCTTCGTAGCCAACACAGATTTTCAGATCGTTAAGGCCAGTCAAACAGTCTACTTTCGTTAGTGCAATTTCAGTTGCGGCTTGCAGTTCAACGCCATTTTTCGTAGCGACTGCGTCGAAGTAGCCCATGTCGCGTGGACGACCCGTAGTTGCACCGAACTCGCCAGCAAGTTCGCGGAAAGCGTCTTGCTCTTCCATTGCAGTGATCAACGTACCAGTACCCACTGATGAGCTGAAGGCTTTTGCAACCGCAATAACGCGTTCAGGACGAAGTGCCGGAAGGCCACTACCGATACCCGCGTACATTGATACAACGTTAGAAGATGTTGTCCAAGGGTACTCACCGTAAACAAGGTCACGACCCGCGCCAAGCTGCGCTTCGAACAATAGAGTTTTGTCTTTCGCTTGTAGTTCTTTTAGAGGAAGCGTTACGTTGCAAATTGAATTGCGCCAAGGTGCAGAGACTTCTAGCAGCCAGTTCGCCAGTTCTTCAGCGGTTTGTTCAAACTCGAACGTCGGGTAAAGTGCACGCAGTTGCGGCAGTTTCCAATCCATCATGAATTGAAGGCGCTCAACCAATACTTCTGGTTGCTTTAACCAACCAACTAGGATGCCTTTCTTCATTACGCGGTCACCGTACGCAGGTGCAATACCTTGACGAGTTGAACCGTATGCTTTGTCGCCTAAACGTTGTTCTTCTAGCGTATCTTCTAGTGCGTGTAGAGGTAGACACAGTGTTGCGCGATCAGAGATGCACATATTCACTTTTACGCCCGCTTCTTCAACTTCCGCAATCTCCTGAGACAGCAACGCAGGGCTGATAACCATACCCGGACCTAACACTGCCAAACAGTCTGGGTTGAATACGCCACTTGGTAGCTGGTGCAGCTTAAACGTACCTAGATCGTTAACCACGGTGTGACCCGCGTTGTTACCACCTTGGAAACGAATGCTCGCAGAAGCTTGCTCTGCCAAAAAGTCAACGATGCGGCCTTTGCCTTCATCACCCCAGTTTGCACCCACAACAACGATAGACGACATAATTTAATCTCCAAAAACAGATGCAAAAATCTTAAGGTGTTCGCCATAATAAGAGAAATTAATTATACTCATTAACTTGATAAGAATTTCATATCGGAATTGGCAATGTTAGATTTGAACTGGCTGCGAACCTTCGTAACTCTTGCAGAGGTAAAACACTTTGGTAAAACAGCGACGGAACTGCACATGACGCAGCCGAACGTAAGTTTGCATATCAAGCAGTTGGAGCAAGCCACGCGCACGAAATTGATTGAGCGAAATCCCGTGCAGTTGACGCAAGCGGGGAAGCGTTTGTTAGCTACGGCGCAGCGGATGCTTAATGAGCTGCAAATTTGTCAGTCGGATCTCAATGCCATCAACGATCTTACGCAGGGGACGCTTTCTATTGCGGCGAGCGATATTGTTTCACGTTTACTGCTTATCAAACCATTTCAGCAATTCAAAAGTGAATATCCGGGGATCGACTTGGCATTGTTCAATACCACATCTTCTCAAGCGGTGGATTTGGTGAAAAGTGCGCGTGCCGATATCGGCTTTGTTATCGCACAAAAAGAGAGTCAACCGCTGCATTTTACGCCTCTCACGCAAATTCACTGGTGTGCGTTTGGCGATAACATTTTTGAGTGGCAAGACAATCGAAAAGAGAGCCAGACGCTGATCCTGCTAGGGCACGATACTCGAACCCGAGAGCTGATTGATGCGTCTTTACCTGAACTAAATCTGCCTAAGCATCGCGTGATGGAAGTGGGCAGTGTGGAAGCACAAATCGACTGGGCGGAAGCGGGGTTTGGGACTGCTATTGTGCCGGATTTTTCGCTCGATCCGAGATTAAAGCTTTCTCGAGAAGTTACGCCTTTGCCAAGTTTTCCAAACACTGATTTCGGCTACATCGTGCGTCAAAATCAGGTGTTATCCAAAGCGGCAAAACAGTTGTTGGCTTGGGTTGGCGAGAATGTGTCGGTGGTTGAGGGCTAAGGCGATGAAAGAAAAGGCCATGAAAGAGACGAAGATTACGATTTCGCTCCCATCCTTGATTCACCGTATTGGGGGCGACCATGCCAAGCGAGCGAAAACACTCGCAGCAGAAAAACAGTGCGATCTTAAGCGAATTAGACGATCTCGTCATTGGCAAATCTCAGGCGAGGCTTTGGATGTAAAAGCGTTTTTAGGGCATCTCAAAAACGAAGAAGCAGAGACGATGCGATTTGCGATCAACAAGATCGAACAAGCTCTACTTGCTCACCAAGACAAATTGGAACCTTTGGACGTGAAGTTGATACGTTTGGTGAGACAAAACCCAAACATCACCTTAGCGGAGCTGATGGCTGAAACGAACTGCACGTTAGTTCAAGCTCGCACGGCACGATTTGATGCTGAGTTGCTTTAAGATCGGTTTGTGGTTTACTCACTTTATTAACAGATGTTAGGGTACCGATCAAAATCACTCACTAAGACCATTTTATTATGGATATTTGGCAGCTTCTCCTTTTTATCCCTGCTTGCTTTGCTCTAAATATGGCTCCAGGCCCAAACAATTTATTGGCAATGAATAATGCTCGTTGTTACGGCTTTAGGGCCGCGTTTACGGCCAGTTTAGGCAGAATTGCTGCTTTTTCAGCGATGATTGCGTTGTCTGCATCAGGTCTGGCTGTGATTTTGTATACGTCAGAAATGCTATTTTTGGCAATAAAGCTGGTAGGGGCGCTGTATCTACTGTGGATTGCGTTCAACCTTTGGCGTTCAGAGTCCAGCCCGATCTCTGACTTGGACAATTCGCGCAATTACGCAGGACTTGCGAAGCAAGAATTTACGCTTGCTGCTGGCAACCCGAAAGCGATACTTATTTTTACTGCATTCTTGCCGCAATTTGTTGATGCCAATGCCAACGTTCAAGAGCAGTTTTTTGCCCTTGGCTCCACGTTTTTGATATTAGAAATGGTCGCCATTTCAATCTATGCCATCTTTGGTTTGTACTTGAGACACTGGTTTTCAAATCCAAAAATGGCGAAACGTTTCAATCGCGGATGTTCGTTGTTTTTAGCAGCATCAGGTGCGAATTTGCTACTAAGTAAGCAATAACAACACATCATCTCTGTAGATTATTTTTCTATAAAAAGAGCCGCTGATGTTACATCAGCGGCTCTTTTCGTTGATGCATCGATTATTTATTGTTACCACATCAAATCGTCAGGCACGACGAAATCTGCGTATGGATCGTCTTCTGCTGGAATGTCAGATTCTGCTTCTTTCTGTTCGATGATGACGGACTCATCACGTTGAGCAATTTTATTCGCTACTCCACGTGGAATGACAACATAGCTTTCACCAACAATTGCGATTGCCAAAATACCTTTGATCAACTGCTCGCGGATAAGTGAATCTACATAAAGTGATTTCACTAGCGTACCGTGAGTGAAGTTGTATTTGATGTCGCCATCTTTTAAGTCGATCTTGTTCATCTCAATCAATTGATTGATCTGCGCTTTGATCTCTTTATTTAATCGCTCAGCATTTTGTTGCTCGCTCAATTGTTTATCACGCTCTAACTGTTGGCGTTTATTCTCTTCAACCGCCGCTTTTACTTCGCGTGCTTGAACGCGTGATTTTTTTGAGCCTTTCTTCGCTTTCTTTAGTTTCTTTTCATTAACTAAGCCAGCTTTCAGCATTTGTTCTTGAAGGGTAAGTTTTGCCATGTTTCATCCAGTTAGTGCGCAATTTTGGGCATTTTACCCACTATTGCCACTTGTAGTAAATAATAGTGCTTTCTATGGGTCTAAAATGTTTGGTTGGCTTGTTGTCTCTTTAATGGAAAGTGCAAAGCGGGCCTTCTCCAAAGCCCGCGAGCATTACTGAAATCTAGGTGGGTTATGGCTGCCACTGTTTAGATGTGACGAGGTTATCCATCACTTTGTTTACCGCTTGATGCGCTTTGTCGACAATGGTGTCTATATCGTTACGGTTCGCGATAAGCGGTGGAGCAAAACCGAGGATGTCACCATGTGGCATGGCGCGAGCGATTAAGCCTTGCTCTAAACAGGCTGCCGCGATTTGCGGGCCTACTTTCAAGTTTGGATCAAAGTGTGCTCTGCGGAGCTTGTCTGAAGAAAACTCCAACGCATGCAACAAGCCAACGCCACGAGTATCACCGACTAATGGATGATCGTTAAACGTCTCCGCCATACGTTGCTGCAAGTAAGCGCCGACTTCGGCCGCGTTTTGCACTAAGCCTTCACGTTCAATGATATCGAGGTTGCAGTTCGCGGCTGCCGCCCCCATTGGGTGACCAGAGTAGGTATAACCGTGTCCGATAGCGCCCCATTGGTCGGTGCCGTTTTCTAGCACACTCCAAACTCGTTCACCGACGATCACGCCAGACAGCGGTTGATACGCTGAGGTTAACCCTTTCGCTACCGTGATGAGATCTGGTTTCATGTCGTAGTGGAGTGAGCCAAAATCGGAGCCGAGGCGACCAAAGCCACACACCACTTCATCCGCAATCAAGAGCACATCGTATTTGTCGAGTACTTTGCGAATCGCCTGCCAGTACCCTGCTGGTGGTGGCACAATACCGCCAGTACCGAGCACTGGTTCCGCAATCATTGCTGCTACCGTTTCTGGGCCTTCTTCCAAGATCATCGCTTCGAGTTGATCTGCGCAATATTGAGAGAATTCAAGCTCAGACATACTCTCGTCTTCACGGCGATAATAATATGGCGCGATGGTGTGTTTGATACGCTCAAGTGGTAAATCAAAATGGGCGTGGAACAACGGTAAACCTGTCAGTGAACCGGACGCGATACTTGAACCATGGTAGCCGCGGTCACGCGAAATGATTTTTTTCTTCTCTGGTAGACCACGAGCATTGTTGTAATACCACACCAACTTAAGTTGAGTTTCGTTCGCGTCGCTGCCTGACATGCCGTAGTAAACTTTGCTCATGCCTTCAGGCGCCATTTTGATGATGCGATCTGACAGTGTCACGAGCGCTTCGTTCGTATGGCCGACGTAAGTGTGGTAGTACGCCAGTTCTTTGGCTTGTTCATAAATCGCATCGGCCATTTCAGTCCTGCCATAGCCAATGTTCACACAATACAACCCGGCAAAGCCGTCTATCAGCTCGATGCCTTCTGAATCGGTGATGCGTATTCCGCTTCCGCTCGAGATAATTCTTCCCGGAAGCTCCCCGGCCGCATACTGCTTCAGGTGGGTTGAGGCATGAAATACTCTCTGACGATCGATCTCTAAAAGTTGTTGGGTTTTGTTACTCATGATCCTTCTCCTCGAATAATTGGATATCCATATTTCGTGTCTCAACTGCCACTGACGGTTGGTAAAGCGCCTAAGCAGCAGTATTTGATTTCGCTGTATTCTTCAAATCCGTGACGGCTTCCTTCTCGTCCAAGACCAGACTGTTTCACGCCGCCGAATGGGATAGGGTGCCCTGTCATTTTGACGGAGTTCACGCTCACCATGCCAAACTCCAAACCGCGCATGCAGTGCCAAATTTGGTGAATATCGTGACCATAAACATAGGCAGCTAAGCCGTACTCAGTGTCGTTGCTCATTTCAATCACGGTATCTAAGTCTTGGTAAGGCAATACGCCTGCCACAGGACAAAAATTCTCTTCGCGATACACCGCCATTTCAGGGGTTACATCGGCTAGCAATGTCGGCGCGAAGAAGTTTTCGCCTGGTACGGGCTGGTGGTATCCCGCTACCAATCGCGCGCCTTTGTCGAGCGCGTCACGCACCAAATCATGCGCTTTATCCACCGCAGTGCGATTAATAAGCGGTCCCATGGTGGTTTTTTCGTCTAAGCCATTGCCCAAAACGATGTGGCTCATTTCTTTGGCAAACGCTTCCAAAAACGCTTCGTACTTATCGTCAGGGACGAAAATACGGTTTGCGGCCAAGCAGTCTTGTCCTGCGGTTTGAAACTTCGCATCCACGGCGGCTTTGGCTGCTTGCTCGACATCCATATCTGGCAGCACGATGAAAGGGGCGTTACCACCGAGCTCCATACTGCACTTCTTCACGGTTTGTGCCGCGTCGCGTAGCAATAGTTTGCCTACTCGAGTTGAGCCTGTGAACGAGAGCGCTTTGACTTTATCGGAGTGACACAAGGCTTGTGACACCATCACCGCATCGCCAGTGATCACGTTAAAGACACCAGGTGGAAAGCCAGCTCGGTCTGCTAACTCTGCCAACGCTAATGCAGAAAAAGGCGTTTCACTGGCGGGCTTAATGAGCACCGGACAGCCTATTGCTAGTGCGGCAGCGGCTTTGCGTGTGATCATGGCATTAGGAAAGTTCCATGGCGTAATCAGTGCTGCGACACCAATTGGCTCGCGCACCGTTGATAGCTGCGCATTCGGAATATGACTTGGGATGGTTTCGCCATAACAGCGGCGTGCTTCTTCGGCAAACCAACGAACAAAGGATGCGCCGTAGTCAATCTCACCTACAGCATCACCTAGTGTTTTTCCTTGCTCCATCACCATCAAATGAGCAAGGTCTTGCTTTGATTCTAGAATCAGGTCGTGCCAACGCATGAGAATTTCAGCGCGCTCTTCTGCTTGCATTTTTCGCCATTGACGAAAGGCTTGGTCGGCTTCATCAATCGCTTGATAGAGTTGTTGCTGAGATAGCTTAGTGATGTAACCGATGACCGTGCCATCTGCTGGATTATCCACCGGATGAAATTGATCACCACTTACCCATTTGCCATTCACGTACGCTAAACCTCTCACCAAACGTACGTCTTTCATTATCGCCATCATGTCGTGTGAGGCTTTTAATTCTTCAGTGTGTAAGCTGTGCAGTGCTGCCATGAGTCCTTCTCCCAGCATCGTTGTCCATAATGAAACTGTAATGGAGAAGTGACCGAAATAATTTCTGATACCGAGGTTTAAAACGTCAGAACTTTCTTTTTAGTGCAGTTAAATATGGTGTTTTTTCTGTTCACGCCTGATACGCATTTTCCCTTTTATAACAAAGCGTTTTGGTTTACTTCGAATGTGCCCGCATCACGTTTGATTGTTTTTGTCACAATGTAAGTAAAGTAGCGCTCAATGCCCACATCCGAGTCTAACCAGTTGTCGATAAGCCGCTGATATTGGTCGATATCTTCTGACTGAATTTTAAGGATGTAATCGATACCACCGCCCGTGGCATAGCAATCAGTGACTTCTGGTGAATGTTGAACCAGTTGCTCGAAGCGTTTGAACGCTTGGGCGTTGTGTTCTTTGAGCGTAACTTCAACCATAACCGACGTTCGTTTGAACAAAATATCGGTATTTACTTTTGCTCCGTAACCTTCAATGATGCCTGCTTCTTCCAGTTTTTTGACGCGCTCCCAGCAAGGGCTCACGGATAGGTTGATGGCCTCGGCAAGGTGAGATTTGGTGATACGACCATTATCATGAAGTATTTGTAGAATTTTTACGTCGTAGCGATCGAGGCGCATTATGAGTCTCCCTGTTGAATACTAATCATTTCATAAAGGCTGATGACTGGTCGCTGTTATAAGGTGCTTTCCAGTTTGCTTCTGGTATGCCATTTGTTTTGATTTCTTTAGTTGGCTTTTCAATCAGCCTATCTCGCCGCAGTCTTCGGCTATAACTGCGATAGTGTCACCGATATTCACCATAGCAGGAAAACGACGTGCCGCGAAAATACCATTGCGCTGTGACTTGTACTCAACGGGGGCGGTACCTGTGCGCTCGGTCGAGAAGATTCTCACTAATACATCTCCCTTTTTGACGGTATCGCCAAGATCAAATAAGTATTCTGTGATGCCGTGGTGCTGGCTTTGCACATAACAACTTGCATCAGGCATATCTAATAACTTAGTTGGTTGGGTTGGTTGTTCGTAGTCACCGGGCAAGTTGCCTGAGAAGCGCAAGAAGTTGCGAATGCCACGGTCGGAACAAGCGATGGTTTCTGGAGTGCTGGTTCCGCCTCCTCTTAGTTCGGTGGTAACAAAGATTTTTCCCTGAGACTCCACGGCAGTGTCATACAGGCTGGTGGCGTCCATTTCGAGCAAGATCATGGTGTAAGGTGCGCCAAACAGTTTTGCACCTAATATGCAGGCTTCTTCTTGATCGAGATTGTCGAGACGATGGGCAGCGGCGAACGGCACGATATCTAACGTTTTACCACCTGAGTGAATGTCTAACGCAAAATCGCACTTAGGAACTAGGTAACGAGTAAAATAATCCGCAATTTTCTCGGTCACTGTGCCTATGGGGTTGCCGGGAAAGCTGCGATTTAAATTCCCTTTATCGATAAACGACGTACGTGAGGCATTTTGTACCGCAGGTAAGTTCATCATGGGTACAATAATGACACGACCTTGGATTTGATCTGCCTGAAGCGAGTTCGTCAATTTTAGCAGGCTGGTGATGCCTTCGTATTCGTCTCCGTGATTACCGCCAGTAAGCAGTGCGGTTGGTCCGTGACCATTTTTGATCACGGTGATAGGTATCATAATACTGCCCCAAGCGGAGTCGTCATGTGAATAGGGCAGCGTTAAAAAGCCGTGCTGTACACCTTCTCGGTCAAAGTCTATGGTGGCTGTGATCGAGCTTTTTTGCATATCAAGTCCTTTTAGTTCTCAGATCTAGCTCAACAGAGCTTGAGGTTTGAAAAATTAGTGTTTAACAAATAAGTGGCGTGGAAAGTCACACAGCGTTTTTGCTCCATCATGGGTAATGACGATACTTTCCGTTGTTTCTAACCCCCAATCTTTGAACCACAGCCCCGGCATAAAATGGAATGTCATGCCTTCTCTCAAGATGGTTTTATCGGTGTCTCGCAAACTCATGGTTCGTTCCCCCCAATCTGGCGGGTAGCTCAAACCTATTGGATAGCCACAACGGGCGCCTTCGCGTGAGAATCCCGCTTTATCGAGAACCTGGTTTAGTGCATTGGCGATGTCGGCGCAGGTATTTCCGGGCTTTGCCACTTTTAGGCCTGCTTCAAGTCCTAAAGTTAGGGCTTCGTCGGCTCGTTTGAACTTGTCGTCAGGCTCGCCAAGAAAAATAGTGCGTGAGAGTGGGCAATGGTAACGGCGGTGCGCCCCTGCGATTTCAAAAAACGTCCCTTCGCCTTTCTTGAAGGGTCTGTCATCCCAAGTCAGGTGAGGTGCGGAAGCATCAGAACCTGATGGCAAAAGCGGCACAATCGCGGTGTAATCGCCAAAGTGGTCTTCATGCCCGAGCACGGCTTGGCGGTTAATCTCGGCAACAAGGTGGTGTTTCGGTAATCCTGGTTCAATCATGTCGAACGCGACACGGTGCATATTTTCAACAATGCGAGCGGCACGGTACATGTACGCCAGTTCTTGATCGGATTTAACGGCGCGGCACCAGTTGACTAGTCCAGTTGCATCGAGAAGTTGAGCATTCGGTAGGTGCGTAGTGAGTGATTCGTAAGCGGTGGCGCTAAAGTAATAGTTATCTTTTTCTACACCGATGCGACCACGATCCCAAAGGCGCGGAGCCAGTACGGCTTCGACCAGGAAATCCATCGGGTGTAGCGGCGGATTCATTACATAATGGTCTGGATAGTAGGTGATGTTTTCTGCCGACATATACGCAGTCCTGTATGCTCCGTTGGCATCTTGGCAGCGTCCAAACCAAACTGGCTCATCAGATGGACCAACAACGACACATTGTGGCACGTAAAAAGACCACCCATCATAGCCTGTCAGCCACGCCATGTTAGAAGGGTCATGAATGATAAGGACATCCAATTCTCTTTCTTCCATCGATTGCCGAACTTTCGTTAACCGATCCTGGAACTCATCCAGTGTAAAATGCAAAGCAACGCCTCTCATATTTTCTCCTTGTTAGAAATCCGACGCCTTATGGGCCTTCGGAGACGCTGAGGTATTTCTACCTTCTACCAGCTAGCCAGATCTGCGTTAAAAATGATTGCAATTTACCTCTGGGGTTGTATTTGGATTGAACGATGCTGTTTAACATGTTTGTTTAACCCATACATTTCATGTCAATCATTACAATTGTGGTTTATTTTTGTGCATTTCACCTCGTTTTGTGAGTTAAAGTTCGCCATTTGTTAAATGGAAGTTACAATGAGCATTAAAAATGAATCAATTAAAATATTGTGTCATGACAATTTCTTTGAACCCGATCATTCGGCCAGGCACCGCTAAATACATCTCCATTGGTAACTATCTTGTCGAATGTGTCCGCAGTGGTTATCTAAAACCGGGAACTCGATTACCCACACATCGTGAGTTTGCAGAGCAAATTGGCGTCAGCGTACAAACGGTGAGCCATGCATATGGTTATGCAGAGAAAAAAGGGGCGATCGAGTCTTGGGTTGGGAATGGTACTTTTGTCAAATCAGGTTTTGTGGATGAAAGTACGGACACGGAGTTCATGCTGACACAAGAGATGAAAGAAACGCCGGATGAAATTGATATGTCGATTGCACATCCAGTGGTGACCGATCGCCACATTACGCTTTTTAATCAGGCGTTAATGGAGATTGCTGGGCAAACAAACAATCGTGGTTTGATCAGTAAAGCAAAGCCGGTAACAGGTCAGCCTCATCATATTGAGTCAGGAGTACGATTTCTAAGTAGCCAAGGGCTGGATGTGGGTGCCGATCAAATATTACTCACAAATGGTGCATGCCATGGTTTAACGTTGGCTTTAAGCACAGTTGTTGAACACGGTGATTTAGTTGCTTGTGGTCACTTGGTTGATCATGGCTTGATCTCTCGCTCGAGAATGCTTGGATTTAAGTTGCAACCACTTGAAATGGATGAGTTTGGTATAACGCCGGATGCATTTGAATGGGCATGTAAACACAAACCAATCAAGGTATTGTGTTGCACACCGAGCATGGCTAACCCGACTAGTGCGCATATGGATGTTGCACGCCGAGAGGCGATAGCGAATATTGCGCAGCAATACGACATCTATGTCATTGAAGATGACGTGTATGGAGCACTAGAACCTAACCGTGTCCCACTCCTTGCCACATTGTTACCCGAACAAGCTTTCTATGTCACCAGTTTAACCAAAGTTGTAGCGCCAGGCATGCGCACTGGCTATCTGACGGTCCCACGTCATTTTCTGCAGCACGCGATTGGTCGTTTAGCGGCTACGAGTTGGTCTGCGACTCCATTACCATTTGAAGTCGCTCATTTGTGGATCGAAAACGGTACGTTAAATCGACTTATTCGCTTTCAAGTCAATGAGTTTGCTAAGCGACAGCGAATAGCAAAAGCCGCTTTAGAAGGGCATGTTTATAGCTCGCACCCGAATGGACAGCATATTTGGTTGAGACTACCCGAGCAGTGGAATAGCGATGACCTGGTTGCTTCGGCTAAGCGTTCAGGGGTGCAGATCACGGGATACAAACCGTTTGTTCTCGATACTAATCAGCCAATGCCTTACGTGCGAATCAGTTTGGGAGCAGAAACAAACCGAGGCTACATCAAACACGGGTTATCTGTGATTGCTGAAATTCTCGATACCAACCCTCCCACCTCACACTTTTTAGTTTGAGCGATAGGTTATTTATGCTTTTATCTGATGGGCTTAAACGTTTGTAACTGAGTTTTTTCTTGTCGCCGTTGCCTTGGCGATTTTCCCGTCCAGCGACGAAAGTGGCGGCTGAAGACCGCAGTTTCTGCATAGCCCAGTTGCAACGCGATATCGGTAATACTCTGAATATTCTCATGCAATCGCTGTTCGGCGAAATCCTGACGCACTTGTTGTAAAAGCTGCCGATAATTTGTGCCCTGTTGTTTCAGCTTGTTTTGCAGCATTCTCGGATGCAGATCCAATGCTCTTGCAACGCGCTCAACGCTGCATTCTCCGGTTGAGAGCAGACGGCCAATCATGTTTGCTGCTTGGTCACTGAGATTGTTGGGGTAACGGGTTTGCAGCTCTTTGAGGTGCTGTTGAAAATGGCGCTCTAGTGCGTCTTCATCTTGGTGGTTCTTAGCGTTAAGCAGAGTCGCTTTAAGTAGGATACCGTCAAACTTATCACCGAAACGCAGTTTGTTCTGCTGGGCAAACTTGCTTTTTTCTACTTCCAATGTTGCGTGTTGAGTCAAATGTAGCGCGAAGTGACTTGCTTCAATATCAAGTAAGCTCGCAACAAACATCGCCAGATGCGACACACTGAGCTGCATCAACTGCGCGATACCTCGTTCGCTGTGCACATCAATATTGAGCGACAACCGTACCCAATCATCTTGTGGCGTCATGTTGAGAGTTACCCCTGACGAATGTAGATAGAGAAAATCATTCACCCGCGCCAAGGCATCACCAACCGTTTCCGCGCGAGAAACCAGCATTGGTAAGTCCCCCAAGCTTTGTAGGTTTTGACGCTCAGCGAGTAACGCACCAAACAACGGTTGCTGACAACGAGCAGCCGCTTCCTCCAGCAATTCAGCCAGCCTAGGGTAGGCGAGATACGTATCGGGATTGCGAAACTGCGCCGCAGACAGCCCGACGGCAGCCATAATCTCAACCGGATTCTGCCCCAGTTCGGAAACCAAGCTATCAAATTTATCGGCAGCGCCACTTCGTACGATATACATGTCTCGATTTTTAAATGTTAACAGGTTGTAAATCGCAATGTGTCAAATTTACTTCGCAAAAGGTCAAGTGAGTGTCAGTGAGTTGATCTAGGTTACATTTTGATAACAAAAACGCATGAATGAGAAGGTGTATGGAACTTATCAATAAAACGGCCATCGTGACTGGCGCTGCGGGTGGAATTGGGCAAGCTATTATTGCAAAGCTAAGAGAGCAAGGAGCCAAAGTGCTTGCTGTCGATATTTCAGAGCAATCACTGCAAATGTACGCAAGTTTTGGCCCTAAGCAGTTGGAAACCTTTGTTGCGGACGTCACCGATTACCAACAAGTCGAAGCCATGGTGAAGTACGCGGTCGAACAGTTTGGCTCGCTTGACATCATGGTCAACAACGCGGGCATCGGTGCACCGAAACCTCTGCTTGACCACGACCCAATTGCCGATTTTGAGCCGATCTCTAAGGTCAACCAAAATGGCGTTTACTACGGCATTCTTGCCTCTGGAAGACAATTCCAAGCGCAAGGCACGCCGGGCGTGATCCTCAATACTTCTTCTGTTTACGCACGAATGGCGTCTGAGATGACCTTTACCTACAACGTCAGTAAAGCCGCAGTCGATATGATGACCAAATGCGCCGCATTAGAACTCGCACCATTGGGTATTCGTGTTTGCGCTGTCGCTCCGGGACGCGTTGATACTCCGATGTTAAGGCAATACGAAGAGATTGGCCTGTGGGACCACATCCGCAAAGAACAGATGCGTCAAAACTTCACACAACCAGAAGAGATTGCTGATGTGGTGGCGTTTCTGGTCAGCGAGAAAGCCAACTGTATCAACGGTTGTACCATCAGCGCATCTGACGGTTTCGAGAATTTTAAGTACCCACTTATGGGATAGGCGAGTACGCCACATTACAGCAATAGCGAGGATGTAAGTTATGTCATTACCAGAAGTTATTCAGCACCAAGATTTCTTATTAACTCTTAATACTAATGAAGAGTCGATCATCGAAGACGCGTTACCGGGTGTGGATGTTTACCCGTTGTTTCTTGATCCAGAAAACGGGACTTGGGTGGTTCGCGCCAAATTCAAACCGGGTATCACTCTGCCTAAGCACTACCACACTGGTGTGGTGCATTTCTATACCCTGAGTGGCGCTTGGCACTACATCGAGTATCCGGACCAAGTCCAAACCGCTGGCAGCTACTTATATGAGCCGGGCGGTTCAATTCATACCTTCCACTGCCCTGAAAGCTCAGGCGGTGCCGACGGATTTATGGTGATCCAAGGTGCCAACATTAACTTTGACGAAGAAGGTAACTTCATCAACATCATGGATGCAGGTTGGATTGAGCAAGTTGTTATTGCAACAGCGAAAGCACAAGGCTTTACCGCGCGTTACATCAAACCGGGTGCGATTGCTGGCCTAAGCGATGAGCTAGCGGAGTAACCCCATGCAACAGATGAACAGTATCGTAATGCAAGATGGTAGTGTCCGCCTGAAGCAAGTCGAAATCCCTAAACCTGCAGCGGGACAAGTGTTGGTTCGCAGCCTTGCCTGTGGCATTTGTGGCTCCGACCTTCACATTACTCGACACGCGGATGAGGTATTTGATGTATTCCACCAGCTCGGGTTGATGCCTGATGAAGCCGGTGAGCACGCTCAAGTGATGTTGGGGCATGAGTTCTGTGCGGAAATTATCGAATACGGTGCCGATACGCAGCAAACGTTGTCCGTTGGTAGCCGAGTCACCTCAGTGCCGATGTTGCTCAGCCAAAATGGCGCGGGCGTTGGTGTTACTCCGGGTACTTATGGCGCTTACTCTGAGTACTTCCTGCTTGATGAAGCGTTATTGCTACCTGTGCCAGACGGAATGCCATCTGAGGCGGCGGCACTGACTGAACCACTGGCGGTCGGTTTGCACGCGGTCAATCGCAGTGAAATCGAGACGGAAGAAACAGCGCTGGTTGTCGGTTGCGGTCCTATAGGGCTGGCGGTGATTGCTGCACTGAAACAACGTGGCGTCAGCAATATTCTTGCGGTCAATCTTCAGGAAGAAAAGCTGCAACTTGCCAGCGAGTTTGGCGCAAATCGATTGATCAACCCGACCAAGGAAGACGAGATCGCCGTTGGTGAGCAGTACGCGATGAACTCACGTCTGGTCATTTATGAGTGTGTGGGCAAGCATACCTTGATTGACGATTTTATGCGCCGCGCCCCTGCCCGAGCGCGAATCGTCATCTCGGGTATCCATACGACACCCGCAATCATTAACTACGCGTACGCGACGGTAAAAGAGCTCGACTTGAGATTCTCTTACTACTACCAACCGCACGAGTTTGAGCAATGCCTACAAGCGATTGCCGAACACAAGTTGCCTTGGCAGAAAATGCTCACCGCCAAAGTGGGAATCGACGGTGTCGAAGACGCGTTTAGACAGTTAATGACGCCAAATGACCACATCAAAGTCGTTATCGAACCTTGGCGCTGCGGCGCGTTAGAAGTGATTTAACTCTTAGCCAGATTAAGCTAGCTAAAACCAATTTTAGTTTGGTGACAGCCCCAACCGTAGCTGCTAGGTTGGGGCTTTTTTGTTAGGCCTGTTCTGCGCATTCCTGTTGCAGAGCAGGGTAATCGGTGTAGCCTCGTTCGTTTCCGCCAAACAACGTTGAGCCATCGAGTTCTGCCAACGGATGGTGATGTTGCAAGCGAGAGACTAAGTCTGGGTTTGCTACGAATGGCCGTCCGAATGCGACAAGATCCGCGTAGCCTTTCTCTAATACTTCGTTTGCTCGTTGAGGATCGTAGCGACCTGCGACAATGATAGCGTTGCGAAAGCGCTTTCTAAGTTCGATTCGGAACGTCTCTGGAATCGTTGGGGCATCGGCCCAATCAGCCTCGGACAAGTGCAAGTAGGCGATGTCACGATCCTGCAGTTGTTTTGATGCTTCCAAGATTGTTGGCACGATATCTGGGCAGTCCATATCTTTAAACGTAATAAATGGTGCCAATCTCACTCCAACTCGATGCGCACCAACAGCGGCGATAACTGCCTCCACTACTTCGATAAGAAAACGGATACGATTTTCTCGTGAACCGCCGTAGTTGTCTGTTCGATGGTTTGAGTTGGTTCTTAAGAACTGATCGATCAGATACCCATTCCCGCCGTGGATTTCTACACCATCAAAACCCGATTCAATGGCGCGTTTGGCTGCGTTCGCGAAATCACCGACAACTCGGTTGATATCTGCTTGTGTCATGGCGCGAGGCTCAACACAATCGACCATATTGCCGTTGCCTTGTTCATCTGCAATCCAAACTTGCGTCTCTACCGGAGCGAGCGCAGATGGCGCGATAGGCTGTTCACCATTTTGGAATGTTGGGTGAGACACTCTGCCCACATGCCATAGCTGACAAAACATCGCTGCGCCTTGTGATTTGACCGCTTGGGTCACACCTTGCCAGCCCGCCACTTGCGCATCGGTGTAAACGCCAGGGGTGAACGAATAGCCTTGAGAATCGTCCGAAATTTGCGTGGCTTCGGAAATGATCAGTCCGGCAGAAGCGCGCTGTTGATAATACGTTGCCATCATCTCATTCGGGATGTTGCCCGGCTGAGTGGTGCGTGCGCGAGTCATTGGTGCCATGACAATACGGTTTTGTAGTGACAACGATTTCAGTTGAGCTGGCTCAAACAGCTTATTTGTTCTTTGTTGCATGTTGCGCTCCTTAGATAAGTACAGGCACGTTGGTCGCTTTACGAGCGGTTGCCATCCAGTGAAGTACGGCTGGATCCCATTGCACTTCGGGCGCACTGAAAAAGCCGCGTAGAATGGAAAACATAATGGCTTGATCAACCAGTGACGTTTGCTTTTCTGAACTTAGGTTGAGCAAGGGTTTGGTTTGTTCTATCAAAGCGGCGACTTCTTTCGCAATCGCAGGTGTATCGTTAATCAAGGCTTCAAAATTTAACGCTTCGGTTTCTTTTTTTGCACGCCATGCTTGTTTAGCGGTTTCTGTTGCAAATTCCGGTAACGTCATGTTTGACCAACGCGGATACCCGACTTTTTGTAGCGGTAAAAACGCTTGTTTTTGCCAGTCTAAAACCAGTGTCGAGGGTTGGCTGTTTTCGCTGGAAGATGCCAATTCAAGGAAGTAGTTGATGATGTCTAAGCTTTCCGCCATGGCTTCACCATCGTCTTTGATCAAAAGAGGAACTTGTTTTGCGCCGATGATGTTTGTGGTGGTGCTCTCGTCGTCATAAGCAATGTTGATGACGTCGAGCTGAATATTCAGTATGCCTGCAACAAAACGGACGCGGGCGCTAAAGGGGCAATGTTCATAAATGTACAGTTTCATGTTTTGTTTCCTATCTCTGGCTGGACAGGGCGTGTTGTTGTGCGTTGTACAGCGTTACGGCGTTTAACTTTGCCCTGTCACATAACGCTCTGGGTCTAAACAATGTCGATAGGGCCAGTATATGGATTCGACTTAATTTGATAATTGGGTAATATCTGAATTGATTATTCAGTTTTTCTAAACAATAAGGGCGCGAAGATGGATAAGTTTTCGGATATGACGTTGTTTGTCAGCATCGTTAAACATCAAGGTCTGGCAGCGGCGGGAAGGGAGCTAGGTTTATCTCCGGCGACGGTAACGGCAAGGCTGCAAGCGATAGAAGAACGCTATGGCGTAAAGCTGCTCAACCGAAGTACCCGCCATGTATCACTCACGGACGCCGGGGCAATGTACCATCAAGCTTGTCTGAACATCATTGATAGCGTGAAAGAGACGGAAAACTTGCTGCAAACGGGTATTTCGCAAGTGCGCGGAACGTTGAAAATTTCAGCTCCACGAGATATTGGCAAACAAATTATTTCGCCGATGGTGTCGGCTTTTTCTGAGCAATATCCGGATGTGACGCCTTATCTTTACCTTAATGACAATTTATCGAACTTGGCTGAATCGGGGCTCGATTTAGTGATTCGTTACGGTGAGTTAGCGGACAGTAATCTCATTTCGCGCAAGCTAGCATCGAGTCAACGTGTGCTGTGCGCGTCACCTGATTATTTGTCGAAGCAAGGTGTCCCAAACTGTCCTCAAGATCTCGCGGACCATCGCTGCTTAGCCATGGTGCGCAGCAATGAAGAATTAAAAACGTGGCACTTTAAAGATGAAGAGTCTCACCAAACGATCACGGTCACGCCAAAGCGCTTTTCTGATGATGGTGAAGTGATTCGACAATGGGCGTTGGAGGGGGCGGGGATTGCGTTGAAATCGATTTTAGATATTCAGCAAGACCTCAAACAGCAACGTTTAGTAACGGTTTTGGATGGGTATATGAAAAACTTCAGCGCCTTTTCGCAAGGCGCTGAAGCGGATCTACATGTCATTTATCAAAGCCGCCAATATCAACCGAAAAGAGTTCGCCTGTTTTTGGACTTTCTAGTTGAGTAATTTAGCGCGCTGAGTGATGCCAGCAATCAGATCTAGATGCGATTCAGAGGTTTCTCGGCGGTGGCGATAAATCCCGACGGTGCCAGGGTTTGGTTCGTTTTCCATGGTTAAGCATCGTAAGCCAAAGGATTCCAAATACGGTTTGAGGTGGCCGGTATAAGACATCACCGCGACGCTTTCTTTCAGTACATCAATACTGGCGAGCAGAGAATCCACTTCGTAAGTCGGTCTGTCATCCAGTTGCTGCCTTTCGCGTTCATTTTGTTTCGGGATTGGGTTATCGATGACGTGAGCGAATTTCTTAGCGTCATAAGTGACCGAAAGAGCAGGGTATTCGTGCAGCATCTCTTCGGTGACGGCTTTACCTAGCAGTGGATGGTTTGGGGAAACAAAATAGGCATCAACCGTTTGAAATAACGGAATAAACGTAACATCGCATTTAGACGACAAGCCGACAATCTCGTGGCCGATGAAAAATTCAATCTGTTCGTTGATTAATGAATCCATCAAGCCTAAGTGGTTGCCAAATTCGACGTGTGTAGATGCCGATGGCTGCTTGGTCAGATGTTCATTGAGTGCTTGTTTGACGAACAGCGGCCACCACGCATCGCCAGTACCCATTTTAATTTTTCCGACTTGATACTGTTTCCGTTCATCAATGCTTTGCATCATTTGGTTGTATTCATGCTGCATCGCGTTGCTATGGCGATAGAGGATGCGTCCGTATTCGGTCAACACCATGCCATTAGGATGACGTTCAAACAGCGTCACGCCGAGATTCTCTTCCAGCTTCTTTAAATTGCTTGTTACCGTTGGCTGGCTTAACCCTGCCATTCTTGCCGCAGCGCTGATGCTTTGGCAGCGTGCAACCAGTAAAAATTGCTGCAGAGATTTGTCCATTTTCTTTCCCCTCTAAGAACGAGGGGTATTTTGCACAATTTCATTTATAAATCACAAATCTGTAATCTCATTTGATTGAAATTATGCGCATTTCATAGATCTACATCACTGTTGGGGTCTGACGTATAGATGTTATCTATAGCTCGCTCCTGACTTCCTATTTTCCCCTCAAAAAGGTGTTCTTTAGACTGTCGCCAAAACAACAATCTAAGGGATGAACATGAAACCGAGTTTTATTGCGCTTGCTGTCGCGTCTTGTATTGGTCTTGCTGGATGTGGGTCTGATTCCTCTGATGCGCCTGTGCCGGTCGACAAACCAATTATTTCAGCCGACTTATATTTACGTGGTTTAAATGGGGATTGGGGCACGGCAGAGCATGCCAAGCTAAACTATTTGGGTAATAACGAGTACGAAACCGTACTGCGCGTCGCTCGAGGTAGCAATCAGTTCAAGATTGCTGATCCGGGTTGGCAGATCCAATACACCTATTTTGAGGAGCCCGCGGCGTTCGATAAAGCTCAGGAGTACCTGCCAAAACCAGACACGAATGAAGCGTGTATGAACGATGATTGCAACTCTGAGATCACGTTTGAAGACAAAGGGTATTACAAGTTTTCTGTGAGCTTTGCCGATGAAAGTCGCGCGACAATGACTGTGACGAAAGCAACGCAAGAAGAAGCGGAAAAATACTACTCTGATGCGATTCTCGACCCTGCAATGGTGCATGAAGGGCATCAGAGCAGAGAAGTGAAACTGTTCGCCAATTACGATGACTCGAGTGATACCGTGATTTTCTCGGTGAAAGATCCTAAAGCTGAACTGCGTGAATTTGGTATTTCAACGACGACAGAATTGCGTGATGCGCTCGACCAAGGCTTAGTGATTAATGAGCAAGCAGGGCCGCGAGTGGTGTCGGATGATGTCGCGTTTGACGCGTTGTTTGCGTTGACGATGAAAGAGCTAGACCAGCTTGCTGTTTCTGAAATCAAAGACGGCAATTACAACTACAACAACCCAATCAAAGCGGAAGTTTTTGAGACGGGCGCGAAGTGGCATTACGTGTGGACGCGTGATTTGGCGTACGCAGCAGACCTTTCGCTTGCATTGATGAATCCAACTCGGGTGCAAAATGGTTTGAATTTCAAATTGTCTGCTTTCCGCGACACGACCGATCAGCAATACGATGGCGAGCAGATTGTGCAAGACACGGGCACTGGCGGCAGTTGGCCAATCAGTACCGACCGCACGACTTGGGCGCTTGGTGCAGAACGCTTACTTTCGGCATTGAATGGGGAAGAGTACAACCAGTTTGCCGAGCGCGCATATAACGCTATCAGTAATACACTTGAAGCCGATCGCCTGGCGGCTTTTGATGCGAAATCCGGTTTATACACTGGTGAGCAATCATTCCTCGACTGGCGTGAGCAAACTTACTCAACGTGGACGCCAAACGATGTCAATGCGATTGGTAGCAGCAAAGCGTTATCGACAAACGTGGTTCACTACCGCGCGATTCAGCTCGCGGCTAAGTTGGCAGAGAAGTACGATTCAACCAACGCGGTCAAATACACCGAGTGGGCTGAGCAGTTAAAAACCGCTATCAACGAGCAGTTTTGGAATGCCGAACGCGGTATGTACGTAAGCTATTTGTTTGACAATGGCAAAGACATCGCGGTCGACAAATACGATATGTTGGGCGAAGCGTTGGCGATCATCAGTGGCGTGGCAAGTGATGCGCAGGCGAAACAAATCATGGCCAATTACCCACACAGTGAGTTTGGCGTGCCGGTTTACTTCCCTCAACAACCGGACGTGCCTGTGTACCATAATCGCGCAATTTGGCCATTTGTTACCGCGTACAGCTTGCGCGCCGCGCATCAAACACAAAATGTGGCAGCAGCGAACAATGCCATTCAATCGTTGGTTCGTGGTACGGCAACTAATTTATCCAACATGGAAAACTTAGAGTGGCTTTCTGGTAAGTCATTCATCATCCATAGTGATCATGGTGAAGATCCAAGCATGGATGGCCCAGTTATTAACTCTCAGCGTCAGCTTTGGTCTGTGGGTGGCTACTTGAACATGGTGGTAGAGACCCTATTCGGCATCCATACCGAAACGGGCAAGTTGGAAGTGAAGCCGTTTATCACAAGTTGGGTGCGCAATAACTTGTTGGCTCAGTCTGAACAAATCACGTTGGAAAACTTTGCCTTCAAAGGAAAGAACTACTCGGTAACGATTGACTTGCCTGAAGTAAGCAAAGATGAAACAGGTTACTACCCAGTTGAAAATGTCACGATGGACGAAGAGGGGCATTTCCACGTGACATTGGGCGCGCTTGTGAATGTAGATAGCAGCATTACTTTAGTTTCTGGTGTGAAACCGTACGCAAGTGAAGATAGTCGCGTATATTCTCCGCAAGAGCCAACATTGGTGGTAAAAAGCGTTGATAATTCGGTTTCGATTGACGTGACGAGTAAGTACAACGTGAACTTGTATCGCAATGGCGAGCTGATTCAAAAGAACGTGATTGCTCAATCTTATTCCGATACGCCAACAGGTTTTGCTTGTTATTTGGCTGAAAGCATTAACGATAAAGGCTTCCGTTCTAACCCAAGCCAACCTGTTTGTGTCGGTGAAGAGATCCGCATCAAACTTGATAGCGAATATCAGCCACTCAAAGACAATGTCTCAGTGGTTACGGTGAGTAAAGACAGTGGCATCGTAAAAGGTGCAGAGTCGTTTACAGCCCCTGTAACGGGCACTTACCAGTTCAATGCTTGGTACAACAATAACCTAGGGCAACTTAATACTGGCATCACGAACACCGTGAAATTGTTAGAGGTATTGGATGATGCAGGTAAAGTGGTTGGTCAAGGTTACTTGCAGATGGGCCATATTGGTGAAAACCAAGGTATGCGTTACTCAACGCCAATTGAGGTGACGTTGGAGCAGGGAAAAACCTATCAGGTCGCGCTGAAGGACCACTTCAATATGAGTTACCTCAAATCGAATGAAACCTACATCTACGCAGGTGGTATTGAGGGTGAAAAGAACGAAGCGCAAATCGCAGATATTCGAATCACACCTTTAATGTAGGCTGTTTTAACAAAGCTGTGTTCTAAAAACTGTGTTCTAAGAAAGACAAAGCCGCTGAGATTATCAGCGGCTTTGTTGTATTTTCTATCGGGCTGTTTGCAGATTAGTTTGTGGCCTGTGGACGAGGCTTACGACGCTGACCTGATGGTTTGTTTCCTGCAGGTTTAGCATTGTTTGGCTTGCGGTTACCAGACGGTTTACCAGCGTTGCCACTCTTATTACCGTTTGGTTTATTTCCACTCGGTTTATTGCCATTTGGCTTGTTGCCGTTAGGTTTGCGGTCATCTGGTTTACTGTTTGCACGACCTTGGCCTTCACGGTTGCCTTTAGGCTTGCCCGCACCGCCTTGGTTGGTGCTGTTTTTGTTGCCGTTGTTACCACCGTTGAAGCGACGCTTAGGTTTGTTTGCACCATTGCCTGTTTTCTTTTCGGTTGCTGGAGCGTTTTCACTTGCAGCATTTGGCGTTTTTGGTTTTTTTGGCTTCTTAGGTTTTTTCGGTTTGATTGGGCGCGTATCCAGTTTAGATTCTGGCACCACATTGGTTGGCGCAAAACCTTCCAACTCTTTACGTGGTAGTACTTCTTGAATCAAACGTTCAATCGCAAACAACTCAGATGCTTCTAGCGCACACACCAGTGAAATCGCTTTACCTACTTCGCCCGCGCGGCCAGTACGACCAATACGGTGAACGTAGTCTTCTGCCACTTTCGGTAGCTCAAAGTTCACCACTTGCGGTAATTGCGGAATATCGATACCGCGCGCAGCAATGTCCGTCGCGACCAACACACGAATTTCACCCGATTTGAAATCCGCCAGTGCTTTGGTACGTGCGCCTTGGCTCTTGTTGCCGTGGATGGCAGCAGCCGGTAGATTTTGTTCGATCAGGAACTTCGCCAGACGGTTTGCGCCGTGTTTCGTTTTCGTAAACACCAGCACTTGCTTCCAATCGCCGTCTTTGATCAATTTAACCAACATCGGTGCTTTCTTCTTCACGTCTGCTGGGTAGATGCTTTGCTCAACCGTTCTCGCCGTCGAGTTTGCCGGGTTCACTGAAATCTCAACCGGGTTGTTCACCAAGCCTTTCGCAAGGTCGCGGATTTCATCCGAGAAAGTCGCAGAGAACAGTAGGTTCTGACGTTGTTTTGGTAGCAGAGCTAGGATTTTGCGAATATCACGGATAAAGCCCATATCCAGCATGCGGTCTGCTTCATCCAGTACTAGCACTTCCAGTTGGTCGAATTTGACCGCATTTTGGTTGTACAAATCCATCAGGCGGCCTGGTGTTGCTACCAGCACATCCGCACCTTTGCGAAGACGCTGCATTTGCGGGTTGATCTTCACACCACCAAAAACAACTGCACTGCTTAGTGGAAGGTGACGGCCGTACATAAACACGTTTTCTTGCACCTGAGCCGCAAGTTCACGCGTTGGCGTCAGGATAAGTGCACGAACTTGGTTAGCACGAACGCGAGGGCCGTTCGATAAACGCTCAAGAATCGGTAGCGTAAAGCCTGCGGTTTTACCTGTACCAGTCTGCGCTGCTGCCATTACGTCTTTCCCTTCCAAAATAGCAGGAATTGCTTTTGCCTGAATTGGCGAAGGGGTGTCGTAGCCTTTCTCTTGAATAGCTTTAAGGATTGGAGCAGATAGACCTAACGAGGTAAAACCCATATGTATGATTCTCAATTGTAGAGTTAGATAACAACGCGCCGAAAACAAATCGGTGCGAAAAGTGCGACATTCTGAGGCTTTTAAGCGCAGGCTTCAACTAATTCCGTCATGGATAAATATTTGAACTGGATCTCATTTCTTTTTGGCAGGCAAAACTGATAACTGGTTTGGTCGAACGATTGAATGGTTTTACGTTGGCGGTGCCCATTCTTACATCGCTATCACGGTATGTAGTTTGAGTTTATCAAATGCTGTTCGGAGTGTGGGGGAGGCTTGCTCCTTTCATTACTCAGCTTTTTGCATGCGTTAAAAACGCACTCGTCAATTGCTGAAAGAGCGAATCTACCGATGGGCGGTCGGATACATGATGGAAGAGCGGTGTGTGGACATCACCACGAATATCATCGCTGTGACCGCAAAGCTGATTACACATTCGTACTGGTTCGACAATCTTCCCGACGTCGGCATCAATCAGAATGCATGCTTGTGACAATACCACTTGTCCGCCGCCTTTTTTAAGTAAAACACGCTGCGCGGTTCCCACGACTTTTTGCCCGCCAATGTTGAGGTTGTACTCGCCATCGCAGTAGGAATAAGGCGTAGCATGAACATCCACTTTCACGCCGAGCTGTTTAAAGAAAACCGTTAATATCGCACATAAATCGAGATACGCTTTTTTGATGTTGTAAGGCTCGCCTTCTGGCCAGTGGTAAATGTGAGATAGATTGATAATACCTGGCACCTGAGGGACTGGGGCACCACCGGTTTTACGAGAAAAGAGCTTCCAGCCAGACGTATTTAACGCATGTTCTAACTCATTAGACACTGGCCATTTCTTACCAGCGGGAAGCACGAGCGTTGGACTTTTTACTTGCCAAAGCAATAGCACTTGCGAGAGTTGGTTGGACTGAACTTGTTTAATGAGCTCATCTTCTTTGTCAAATGCATCAGCGACTTCCGTAGCTGTGTAGCGAATTAGCTTATTTTTAGCAACCAAACTCTATCCCTCGCGGCTATTTAATCATTACTGTTGTATCTCAGATACAGCTTGATTGCTAGGTCTGTGATTATTAGGTTTTTGCTCGCTAGCTGCATGATCACCTTTTGGATCTTTTCCGTTGTCCATTAATTCTGCTTGAACACGCGATAAAAAGTTTTTGCTAGTCATCACATCAGCCATTCATAAAATCTGCCATCTATGAAAAATTTTGGCGATATAAGTATGAAAAAGCGAGTGATGTGTCTCGCGTTAGCGGCATCATTAACGGGATGTGTGACGTTCCCAACTCAAGAATCTGAGCAAGTACAGGTGCTTTGGGACAATGTGAATGCGATTGAAAACTGTGAACTAATGGGTACCGTGATCGGCTCAGAAGGACACTTTTACGACTACTGGCTTCACACAGATAAAGACATGGTTTGGGGTACGCTAAACCAAATGCGCATCAAGGCGGCGGATTTAGGCGCGGATACCTTGTACTTATATCAACCGTTGAGCTTTTCTACGTCAGTGACGATGTTTGCAAATGCTTACAAGTGCAAACAGTAGCGATTTGCTTGCTCATCATTGAAAGACAGGCGCTGCTCGCCTGTCTTTGATGCGTTCTACAAATACTGGCGACTTTGCGTTAATTGACGTTTGCTGTCGCCACCGCTGATGTATCAGAAAACAACAATGTAAAGTCTCGCTCGGTATTAAGCACTTTGGCTGGAAACTCTAAGCTCAACTGCGTATGTGGCGCGACTTCTGAAGCAATGCTAGTAACGAATTTTCGGGTTTCTCCAGGAGAGATCGATATGTCACTTCCACCTTGTGATGAGAGCTCAGCGATACCCATTGTTTCAAGTGTGTTACCTGCAGTATCCGCCAGGTGTAGTAAAGATTCTGACTTGTAGATTAATTCTCCACTTTCTGTGCGATATGCATTAAACGTGTTGAAATTTGGTTGTAATGATCCTTGTGATCCAATGTTAGTAACGGAAAATGTCACATTAGCGCCATCAAAGTTCTCGACTCTTACAAGTACGTTACTGTCTTGGTAACGAGCGGCTGCCGCCGCAGTTGCTTGATGTTTCTGCCTCTGTTTCTCTTTTTCAATGTCGCTTAACTGTTTCTGCTCATTAGCGATTCGATTCTTTGCCATGTAGTACGACTGATCGACCATTGCTATTAAAGCGGGGATTGAATACAAAGTGAGGCCTTCCAAATGGTCAAAGTCGATTTTGGCATGTTGAGTACGTTTATGATTAGAAAATTGGCAGTAACCATCAATCAAACTGATGAAAGCCACTTCAAAAGTGCCCTGTAATCGGCTTACTTCCTGTGCTGCTTTCTCTAGATTTGAGCGGACTTTCCGAATCTCTTCCAAACTCTTTTGTGAAAGACGACCGTTTGGCGATACGTCGTTAGAAACCGAAACCAGTTCTTCGGTCACAAATGGATTGTTTTCGGCAGGAATCACCGTAGTGATACGGTTGGATTTGGTGATGTCTTCGCCCAATAAAACCATCATTTTTTGCGATGCGGCGGTTGTGTTGCCCGCTAATACGTCACTACAGTTTGGCGACGTATTGGCATATGCGGCGAATGCGGTAAAAAGTGAAAGTGTAACGGACCAGCCGATGGTGACAAGTCCTGTCGTGATTCGAGTATTCATCCTGATAACCCCTCTGTCATTTGGTGCGATTCACTGACGTAATTGCCAATCAAAAGATTGGCTCGCGACATTCAGAATGGTTCTGGTCAACCCTTCGTAGTGGGTATGCCCACAGATGCTTTTTTAGTCGTTTATCAACCGCTAAGCCACGATTGATAAAGTGTCTGAAATTGAGAGCATTAACGCTGCGAAGTTGATGTCTTTGACTGAAAGATAGACGTAACTTTTCTAACCATCAAATACGTGATTGAGTTCTCATTTTTATATGAGTGAGAGGTTCAAGAGAAAACAGGCACTTACTGTAGAGAGTTGATTTGAAGGAAAAATATAAATTTTTTTGGGGAACTTTTTTGATGCTGCCTTTGAGACTTTTTTTGAATCTCAAAGGCAGGTTCTTACACTCGCGTTCAATTACAACGTGTTGAGGACATCCGCGAGTCGAGAGACAGCTGTCGTCAGTTCTTCTGGTGTGGCATTGGTAAAGTTAAGACGCAGAGCGGCTTTTACCTTTGAACCTTCTGGATAAAAGACCGGGCTCGGCACTACGGCAACCCAGTTTGCGAGAAGGTTTTTCGCCAGTTCGAAGGTGTCGCATTCTGGAATCTCGACCCAAACGAACATGCCACCATCGACGGGTTTGAGTACGCAACTTTCTGGCAGCTGTTTTTGCAGTTCAGCAAACATGACATCGTAACGTGATTTGTAAAGCGCACAGATGGTTGAAATGTGCGTTTCGAAGTTGTCATGTTGCAGTAGACCATGCAGCAAAGCTTGCATAGGAATACTAGAGTGCAGATCGGCACCTTGTTTAATTTTGATGAGTGGCTCAAGGTAGCTACTCTTGCCCGTAACTACACCAATACGCAAGCCTGGTGAAGCTATTTTGGAGAAAGAGCGCAATACGATGGAGTGCTGTGGGCAGAAGTCCGAAACCAGTGGAAGCGCTTCACCAGAAAAACGTAGCTCGCGGTATGGTGCGTCTTCAATGAATGCCACGTCGTATTGTATACAAAGCTCGGCAACTTTTTGGCGAGTCTCTAGCGCCCAGCACACGCCCGTTGGGTTGTGAAAATCGGGCACAGCATAGAACATTTTCGGTTGCTGTGTAGCAAAGCATTGTTCAAGTTCTTCAAGGTTTGGACCACACTCGGTTTGTGAAACGGTCACGATGTTGGCTTGCACTAGACCGAATACTTGCATAGCACCAAGGTAGCTCGGTGCTTCCATCACCACTTTATCGCCCGGATTCACGTACGCACGCGCAATCAAATCTAGCCCTTGCTGAGAGCCCGTTGTGATCATAGCCAAATGAGATTCCGGCAGCTGGTAATAATCGGTCAAAAAGTTAAGTAGCGGGGCGTAGCCTGCTGTTGCGCCGTATTGAAACACCTCTGGCATATTCGCGAGGTTTTCGAGCGTCGGTTTCATTAAGTCGATCGGGAAGGTTTTTTCGTCCGGCAAGCCACCTGCAAGAGAAATGACGTTCTTATCGCTCGCTGCTGCGAGGATCTCTCGGATGTAGGATGACTTAGTTTGTTGTAATGACTGTGCGATTTCCATGTGCTGTGCTTCTCGTAAATGTCTTTTTTATGTCAGAAATAGTATAGGTAAATTGCCAAGCTTGGTGTGTCCATTTATGCTGTTAAACATGTCCATTTATGCTATTTAAGCGAAAGTTTACTCCGTGAGCCATCAACAAGTTTCCAGAATCAATGACGTGCTGTTTTACATTCACCAAGACATTAGCAGAGATTTATCGGCTAAAGAGCTAGCAGATGTAGCAGCCTATTCTGAACAGCACTTCCATCGTATTTTTAAAGATGTGGTAGGGGAGTCTGTCCATCAATATATCCGTCGCACAAGAATGGAATACGCCGCCAATCAACTGATGTTTGATACCAGCTCATCGGTGTTAGACATTGCTAACAAGTGCGGCTTTAGCTCGGTATCTTCTTTTAGCCGAGCGTTTAGAGCAACGTTCGCTATGTCTCCTGGCGCGTGGCGAAAACATGATTTACAAGTCGCAGAAAAGCCGTATCTAAAAGATCCGGAAGTGGCTGCGGGTTATCATCGGGTTGCTAAACGCGAGTTGCCAGAACCTAAAATTATGGAGGTTCCACAACGCTTTGCGGCTTATGTGCGGCATGAGGGTTATAGCCGTTCCATTCGCAATGCGTGGCTGATTTTGAAGGCGTGGGCAAGCTCTGAGAATCGGGACTTTTCGGTTCAATACGGTTTGCATCACTCCAACCCCGCTTGGGTTGAGCTCGATAAGTGTCGCTATGTGGCTTGTATGGCGATTGATAAGCCGCTTAAAGTACGCGGTGTCGTGAATCAAATGACGATTCCGGGTGGTTTGCATGCTGTTTTTCGCTTAACAGGGGTATATGGAGAGCTTCTTCCTCAATTGAGTATGGTGTTAGAAAAGTGGTTGCCGAATTCAGGCTTTAAGCAGCGTTCTACTCCCGCTTATGTTCACTATCATAAAAACCATTTCCTTAGCCATGATGAGGCGTTTGAGCTGGACTTCTATCTGCCCATCAGTTTTTTCTAACTGGAGTATTTATTTACTATCCGTAAGGAAGAAAATGCTAAGCTCTATATGGTGATTTTTTACAAATAATTGAAAATTAAATGAACATCGATCATGTAAAGCTATTTGTCCGTTTGGCTTCGACACACAACATCAGCATGGCTGGTCAGGAGCTTGGACTTTCTCCTGCTGTCGCTAGTGCGCACATCAACAAACTTGAGGACAGCTTAGGAGTTCGTTTAGTTCATCGCACCACACGCAAAGTTTCCTTAACTGAAGAAGGGCAGGCTTTTTTACCTCACGCGGAGGAGGTCCTTGCAACAGTGGAGGCAGCAAGGGGAGCTGTTGGCTCAGGGCAGAGTGCGCCAACGGGAGTATTACGTATAACCGCCTCTGCAACTTTTGGTCGCTTGCATATTGTGCCCGCATTAAAAGGTTTTATGGCGCGTTACCCAGGGTTAACCGTGGACTGCCGATTTTCTGATTCCATTATGGATCTGGTTGAGGGAGGTTTTGATGTCGCCATTCGTGTCGCTGAGTTGAAAGATTCTTCATTGGTCGCAAGAAAGCTTGCGCCAGATCGTCGTATTATCGTTGCATCACCAGATTATATTGAACAATTTGGAAGACCCAACAAGCCCCAAGACTTGACGAATCATGAGTGTATTAACTTAGTTGGAATGAATAATTGGTCATTCAATACAAAAGATGGAATGGTCAATGTAAGAACTTCTGGTCGTTTTAAAACTGATAATGGTGATGCGATGAGAGACGCGACGGTAAACGGGTTAGGTATTTCTATCAACTCGGTTTGGAGTGTTTATCAAGAATTACAAAGTGGTCAGCTAGTGGAAGTACTCGAAGATCACCCTTTAGCGATGGATGCTGGGATTTGGGCTGTGTACCCAAGCTCTCGTTTAATTGCGCCTAAGGTGCGTGCCTTTATTGATTACTTTGCTGAATACTATGGTACGCCACCTTATTGGGAGTTTGCGGAAAAGTGATAACAAGTTTCACTTATCGAATACATTGTTTTTAAGGTCCGAATAAAAACGAACCTCAAGATAATTCTTAATTGTTATTAATAGAGTTTGCTTAAGATTAATTCAATAGTATCAATTATCTGCTGTGTTTTGCTTTGATCTAATGCATCAGGGTGTGGGGGCGCGAATGCTTCAATGTCATTATCGAAGTACATACCATGCGCTTGAGCAAACTCTTCTGATAGCGCAGCGCGAGTTAGAATATCTGCTCCTAAGCGGATATCACCACCAGCAACCCCATAAGCATCTTTAACCATCTTACTACCTAGGAATGATTTTGGGTTTACTGATACCAACATAGGGCCAGTGTTCTTAAGCTTTAGTCCGATTGCTCGTGACCACATCGTTAATGCCAATTTGCTTTGGGCATATGCTTCGCCATCTGACAATGGTTTGTTACCGAGTAAAGCGCTAGTGTTTACTGTTGTTTGTGCAGCTGAAGACAAATTAACCACACGACCCGTATCTCCGAGCAACGGCAATAGCTCTCTAGTGAGTAAGTAGGGAGCAATGGTGTTGACTGCGAAGCGTACATCAAGACCCTCTTTAGTTCTTGGATTTGGTGTTGCGTACACACCAGCATTGTTAATGATGACGTCTAAATGATTGAACCGTTCTGTTATCTCCATCACTATCTGTTTTACCGCATTGGGAGAGGATAAATCAGCAACAAGGCTTTCAACTTTACCACTTTTCATCTCCCTCAAACTTTGCTCAACTTGTTGAACTTTCTCTATATTCCGGCCATGGATTATTACGTGTTGTTCACGGTTAATTAACATTTTCGCGGTTTCTAAACCAATACCGTCAGTAGATCCAGTAACTAGAATTGTCTTTCGCATGATCGCTCTCATTGTTGAAGGTTAATATAGAACGATCATAGTGGCATCTTTTGCATTCGACTATTGAGACTAAAAAGAAAACACTTTCTAGGAAAAATTGAAAATAACTTTGTTGTTCTTTTTGTGGACGGTGCGACGAATTAACGTCTCATTAGATGCTACGGTTATACATGTGGTGCTCAAAAATTAGGCACTATTTTGTACTCAAATAATAGCCAAGAGGTCTCTATGTTAGGTGAAAATCACTCATTAACTCATGAATTCCCAGAACATTTGGATACCATTACTCAGCTTACCGAAAACGATGCATCATTTGCTGAAACCGTTAAAAACTACAATGCTTTAGATAAGGAAATCCGCGTACTAGAACTTCAAGGAAGCCCGATTGATGATCACGAAATGAACGTGTTAAAACATAACCGGGCTGAGCTCAAAGACTGGCTCCACTCGCGAATAATGGGTTCTTAGTGACGAAATGATCATCGGCTCGTAAATTGCGGGCCGATTTTAGTTCCAATGGACGATGCCAAGTGTGCAAACACTAGGAGTGCTGAGCAGGAGCTTGGAGCGGCAGGTGACCAGTTTTTACCCAAATGATCGTTTCTTGCTCTACAAAAGGAAAATGCTCACTCATATGTGGGCTTCGAATCCAAGAGAGAGCGGGATAGGTACCTAGCTCGTCTCTAAACTCTCCTGACAATACGAAAACTTCTTCACCACCAAAGTGACGGTGTGGTTGAAACTTCTTACCTTTTGGCCATTTAACCAATGCGACATGTTCGTGCTCAAAATTATGCAGCGGCATGACTTGCAACCCACCGACACCACTCTGCCAGCTCGCTTGGTTTGTATTAATGCGAACTGTTTCAAGATCCTCAGATTCGAACTGATTTAGTTTAACTAAAATCACACAGCCTTCTTTGCTAAATGGTGCGTGTTGACTTCCTGGAGGGTTACGAAGGTAAGTGCCGGCAGGATAGTCACCGTATTCGTCAGAGAATACCCCCTCGAGCACCAATATTTCTTCTCCTTGAGGGTGAGGATGAGTCGAAAACTGCGAATTTGGCTCGTACTTAACGACGCTGGTGGTATGCCCTGATTCTTTGGCTTCTCGTTCCAAAGGTTTGCGCCACACACCTTTGGAAGGGCTGGCGATCCACTCCTGTTGAGCAGTATCTATCACGATTCTTTTTGAAAAATCCATATTCAACATATTGAAATTCCGTTACTTATTTAATTACTAATTCTCATTAGTATACGTATAAAAAACATCAATTGATTCATTTGTTGATAGCCCAATTCATGGATTGAGTACGAACATGAAATCGGAGCCTAATTTAAATTTCTGCTTGTGTAATGAGAATTGTTATATTATAACATCGCAAAATTAAATGTTATAACATAACAAAAAGGAAATAGTAGTGAATAAGAAATTGGTGTCTCTCGTGATCGGTAGCATTTTTGCATCCCCTGTTTTTGCCGACACACTATCGAACCCACAGATTGGTGTTGTTGTTGATGGCTACTACCAAGATGGCCAACGTCATAATTCTGAGCGCGAAGAAGGCTTTGGTCTAGGCCATACGGAATTAAACTTCTCATCAAATATCGACGACAAGTTTTACGGCGCATTGACCGCGGTTCTTGAAAGTCATGGTGATGAGACAGAATTAGAGCTTGAAGAGGCATTCATCGAAACTTTGGCATTGCCATATGGTGTAAACGTGCGCGCTGGCCGATTCCTATCTGACTTTGGTTACCTGAACAACCAACACATGCACACCGATAGCTTTGTTGAGCGTCCAATTGCTTATCGTACTTTCCTTGGCTCGCACTACTACGATGATGGTGTACGTGCAAACATCGTGTTGCCAACCGACCTTTATGTAAAACTTGGTGTAGAAGCGCTCAGTGGTAGCAAAATGTCTTCTGTCGAAGATGGTTCTGAAGTTGGCGTGTACACCACGACGCTGAAGCTTGGTAGTGACTTCTCCGAATCTTCAAGTTGGCAGTTTGGTTTAAGTTACCTGCGTAACGAAAACGGCAAGGTTAAAGAATTCGAAGATCACGACCACGGTCATGAAGAAGAGCATGAGCACGATCACCATCATGGCGCAGCAGTGACAGGTGCGAACCTTTACGGTGCTGATTTTGTTTGGAAATGGGCACCAGACGGTAATTACAAATACAGCAACTTCACGCTATCGGCTGAATACATGCTGTTAGACGGTGTGGTAGATAGCAAATATAAAAACGATGCAGAGTCACCAGACAACTTAAGCGCTTACTATGTTTCGGGTGTTTATCGCTTCAACCCAAGCTGGTCAGCAGGTCTACGTTACGGCGAAGCAGAAAGCTACGATGGTCATGCACATGGCGACCACATGCATTTTACTGAGCTGAATGATAAAGAAATGGATGCGATGATCGCATGGGATTCTTCTCACTTCGGTACTATCCGTGCGCAATACACTCGCATTGATAACCAAGACAGTGAGACAGACAACGTGTTCACTCTGCAATACGTGATGACATTTGGAGCGCACGGTGCTCATGCGTTCTAAGCTGACATTAAATAAATGCAGTTTGGTGATGATGGCGGCAGGAGCTGCCATCATTGCTTCGCCTGCTTCGGCTCTAAACATTTTCGTTTGTGAGCCAGAATGGAAAGCCTTTCTTGAAAGCCACGCGCCAGATGCCAGTATTTATTCAGCGACAACGGCTAAGCAAGACCCACATTACGTACAAGCTCGTCCTTCTTTGATTGCGAAGATGCGCCAAGCGGACATGGCAATGTGTTCGGGCGCAGAGCTAGAGGTGGGGTGGTTACCTATGCTGCAAGTTCGTAGCAGCAATGCGGCGGTGCAAAATGGTGCGCCGAGCATGATCTACGCGACGGACTTCGTGCGCATGTTAGATACTCATGCTCACGTTGACCGTAGCATGGGAGATATACACGCTCACGGTAACCCACATGTTCAATTTGCGGCAAATGACATGATTCCATTATCTCGTAAAGTCACGGAGCGCCTAAAAGCGATTGATCCCGACAACGCACAAAGTTACCAAGTGAATGGTATGAAGTTTCGTGCTCATTGGCGTAAAAAGCTTAAAGAATGGAATGAGAAAGGGGCTGCTTTAAAGGGTAAGCAAGTTGTCGGTTATCACGCGACGTATCGTTATTTGTACGATTGGCTCGGAATGAAGCAGATTGCCGATCTCGAACCTAAACCGGGCATTTCACCGACCACATCTCACCTGCAATCACTCACCAAGTTAGATGCTGACAGTTTTGATGCGATTGTTTACTCCTCTCATCAGGATCAGCGTCCAGCGAACTGGTTGCAAGATCATACTGACAAACCTGTGATTCAACTGCCATTGACCGTTTCTGAGAGTGAAAGCTTGGATGAGATGTACGATCAGGTCATTGATGATTTACTGGATGTGTTAGTGCCGCCCGTTCCTGAGAAGATCTAAGCCATGGCTGATTATGCATGGCTTTTACCTGCGGTTTTGTGTGGTTTAATTGCGTTAGTTGGCAACATCGTTCTGGGGCAACAAGTTCTTAATCGTCAGATCATCTTTATAGATTTGGCGGTGGCGCAAGTCGCGGCATTGGGGGCAGCACTAAGCCACTACTGGTTGAGCCAATACGCGCTGTTCTCAGGCTCATTCTTTGGCGAAATGATTGGCCCTTGGGTGATGTCTTTGATGCTTTGCGGTTTGATCGCCTTAATGGAGAAACGATACCAGCAGCATTTAGAGCCCATGATTGGCAGCTTGTTTGTCGTGTCTGCATCGCTGGCAATCCTGCTGGTGAGCAAAGACCCACACGGCGGAGACTTTATTCAAGGCATTCTTAATGGGCAACTGTTATGGGCGACTTGGGCAGACGTTTGGCCTTTGGCACTCATTACCACTGCGATGTTGCTATTGGTTTGGTTAAAACCTGCGTTTATGCGCGGTAGTGGTTTTTATCTGATCTTTGCTATTCTGATGCCCATTACGGTCAAGTTAACCGGCATTTATTTAGAATTTGCTTTGTTGGTGATTCCAGCTTTATGTGCGGCAGCATTGAAGGGAACTCGATTCTTTGTCGCTAGTATCAGCATTGGTATTGTTGGGATCTTATCGGGTATTGCCGCATCGGCTCGCTATGACTTACCGAGTGGTGCGAGTATTGTGATCACCCTGTTTATTGCTGGCATGTTGTTTAATCTCTTGCTTCAGCCTTTTCTGGTGAAAATAACAAAACCAGCTTTTGTAAGAGATTAAGAGACAAGTAATATTGGTTTGATGAAGTAGTATTTGAGTAATCAGACCAATACTTTTCTATCCAAGTCCTCCAATCGTTTAACTTTGCGCCCTCCAGCACACTTTCTTACGTTGATCTTGCCATAGTCATCAAGTTGCCTTGATTAGTTCACATCCGACTCCCAGACTGTTTCTATAGTTTTTATAAGATATAAAAGACCCTGCGTATGAGAAGCGCAGTTGTAACGCGACTAGGCATAAAAACAAAAAACGCTAGGGATACAAGCGAATTTGTAATCTCAACATTTAAGGAAGACCAAGATGAAACCGGAAAAAGTAGCAGTAGTCACTGGTGCGGCTCGTGGTATTGGCCAAGCGATTTGTGAACAATTACTGGAGGATGGATTCCATGTTGTCGGGCTAGATATAGCGCCCGTGGAATGGAGTCAGTCGGCGCAGCTAAGCAGTTATCAAGTCAACTTGTGTGATGCCGAAGCCGTCAGTGAAGTAGTAGAAAGTGTTGTAGAGCAGCACGGAAGAATCGATGCTCTGGTTAACAACGCGGGCATCACTCGAGATGCATTGTTGCCAGATATGTTAGAGCAAGACTGGGACAGCGTGATCGACGTGAACCTAAAAGCGGTGTTCTTACTCACCCAACGTGTTGCTCCTGTCATGCTAGAGCAGGGCACAGGCAGTATTGTTAGCATTTCTTCTATAGTGGGAACGGATGGTAATATCGGCCAGAGCAACTACGGCGCAAGTAAAGGCGGCGTCATCTCAATGAGCAAAGGCTGGGCGAAAGAACTTTCAAGAAAGGGTGCACAGATACGCGTCAACTGTGTCGCGCCAGGCTTTATCGCCACCGACATGACCAAGAACCTGCCAGAGAAAGTCATTCAAATGATGGAAGGCAAAACCCCATTAGGGCGCATGGGCTCAGTTCAAGATATTGCCAGTGGCGTCTCTTTCCTAACCTCAGACAAGAGCGCCTACATCACAGGCCAAGTGCTCAAGATTGACGGTGGGTTGGTATTATAGCTCGTTAATCAAAATCTAAAATAAAAATGCCTTTTACTTATGTAAAGGGCTTTTTTGTTTGAGGAACCCGACTTATGCGAGTACTACTAACTAATAGAAAGCTTCGATGCCGCTTCGAGTTGAGTTTTTGAAGCAAAAGGCCAATACGTTTGAATAGCGTCTCCTCTTAAACACTGCATTCCCTAAAGCACCGTATTCCCAAAAGAAAAGCCCACCGAAAAGCGCAATGTAGATCAGATAAGGATCAGTTGACCGATCCTTCTGATGAGAGACAATCGGAAACCTGTTTATAGGTTTCCG